>RFHL01000788.1 GCA_003696875.1 Bacteroidota bacterium
ATACAAATCAGGAAGACCGAAAGCATGACCGAACTCGTGGCAGAAAATGCCGATTTCAATCATGTCGCCAGAGCAAGAGAGGGCGGGTTGGATAACATAGTCATCGATTTTGATAAAGCCACCCCCAGCGCTGCGGTCGTCCGTGGTGAATTCGCCCTCAGGCCAGGATGAAAGGCTTTTTCTGTGAGCCCAGATGTTGTTTCGCGCCGAAGGAGTTATGAGCTGACACTCGGCTCCGATTTCGGGGTGTACAATGGCGATGCAACACAGACTCAGCTTGAGGGGCTTCGCACCTTCATCAACGATACCTACAACTACGATCCCGGTACCTTCGGTGACGTACAGGACGAGCTGAACGGGGTGAAACTCTTCGGTAAGATCGACATCAACCTGAACGAAGACCACACCCTCACCCTGCGGACCAACTATACCCGCGCCGAGAACATCAACCGCAACGCCTCTAACCCGGCCTTTATCAATTTCTCCAACAATGGGGTATTCTTCCCTAGTACGACCGTTTCATCGGCGCTGGAACTGAATTCCCGTTTTGGCAACTCGGCCAGCAACAACCTGATCGTAGGTTTCACTGCCGTTCGCGATGACCGCGATCCGCTGGGCGGTGACTTCCCCTACGTATTCATCAACGACGGGGCGGGTCAGATTGCCCTCGGTTCTGAGCGGTTCTCCACCGCTAACGCCCTGGATCAGGACATCCTGACCATCACCGACAACTTCAAGCTCTACCGCGGTAGCCACACCATCACCCTCGGTACCCACAACGAGTTTTACAGCATCTACAACCTCTTCCTGCCGCAAAACTACGGTGTCTACCGTTTTGCCAGCATCGACGACTTCATCAATGGCGTACCGGCGATTGAGTACGACCGCTCCTACTCCCTGGTGGACAACCTGACCGGTGACGGCTCTGCCGCCGCAGCGGACTTCAACGCCATGCAGCTGGGCTTCTACGCCCAGGACGAGTGGGCCATTAGTCCGCAGTTCACGGTGACTGGCGGTCTACGGGTCGACATCCCGATCATCACCACCGATCCGGCCATTGACCCCACCTTCAACACTACCACGCTGCCCATCCTCCAGCAGTACTACGATGTGGCCAACAACATCCAGGGTGGCCAGGCACCCAGCGGCCAGCTGATGCTCTCCCCCCGTCTGGGCTTTGAGTATGACGTGTCCGGCGACCGGAGCAACATCCTCCGCGGGGGGATTGGCGTCTTCACCAGCCGTATCCCCTTTGTATGGCCGGGTGGCATGTACAACAACAACGGCCTGACCCAGGGCCGGGTGGATGAGCGTGACATCGAAGTGGTTAACTTCATTCCCGACATCCAGCAGCAGTACACCAACCCGGACTTCACCGTGCCTTCCGGGCAGATCGACATCTTTACCCAGGACTTCAAGTATCCCCAGGTGCTGCGCGGCAACCTCGCGTTTGACACCAAGCTGCCCGGTGACATCGACTTCACCGTGGAGGGGATCTACACCAAGACCCTGAACAACGTCCTCTACACCGAGGTGAACAACGATCCCACTGTTGACTTTAACTGGACCAACACCGGTGGCGATGATCGTCCGGTCTATACCCGTAGCCGCCTGGATCCCACCTACAGCGCCATCTATGTAGGGTCCAACACCAATCAGGGGTACACCTACAACCTGACGGCAGCCCTGTCCAAGCGTTTTGACTTTGGTCTGAACGCCAGCCTGTCCTACACCTATGGCGACGCTGCGGCGGTGAACGAAGGTACTTCTTCCCAGAACTCCTCGCAGTGGCGTGGTCAGGTGAACATCGACGGCCGTAACAATCCGGTTCTGGGTCGCTCCGACTTTGCTCTGGGGCATCGTGTCTTGGGTGTGCTGACCTACAGCATCGACTGGAACGAGGCCAAGAACGCCACCACCACCATCTCCCTCCTGTACGAAGGTCTGAAGGGGAACCCCTACTCCTACGTCATCGGTGGTGGCAGTGCTCGTAACATCAACAACGAGAACGGTAGCACCAGCCGGAACCGCTCGCTCATCTACATTCCTGCCAGCCAGGACGAGATCACGCTCGTCGAAGTGGACGGGGTATCTCCTGCCGAGCAGTGGAACCGCCTGAACAACTTCATCGAAAACGATCCCTACCTGAGCCAGAACCGGGGTAGCTACGCGAGCAAAAACTCCAACTGGATGCCCTACACCAGCTTCCTGGATATGTCGCTGCGTCAGGACTTTGGTCTGAAGCTGGGCGAGAAGATGCACAAATTCCAGCTGAGCTGGGACGTCTTCAACCTCGCTAACCTGATCAACTCCAGCTGGGGGGTGCGTTACGAAGTCCCCGGTGACTTCAACAACTACTTCCTCTACAACTTCGAAGGATACGCCGCTGACGGCACCACGCCTCAGTTCTCCTATACCACCGAAGAAGTGGGTCGCGACGCGCTGAATATCTCCAACTTCAGCTCCCGCTGGCGCATGCGCCTTGGTCTGCGTTACCTGTTTGACTAAGCGTCAGCCTGGCTGACTTAGTTCAGGAACATCAAAAAATGGGCGGCCCTGTTTCAGGGTCGCTCATTTTTGTTTTGGGGGAGTGGGGAAGCAATTGTTGATATTTTATTTTTTCGAAAAATATGGTTGGTAAGTTGGTAATGTGTATCTTGGATAAAGCACAAGCACTTCATTTTTTCCTTGCTCATGATCCTTCGCCTTGTTTTGCTCACCCTATGGGGGAGTGGGCTTCTTGCTTGCCATTCGGTCCATTATGTGCAGGTCCAGGACCTGTCGGCTTTTTTGGCACCTGTCTCGCCAGATGTTCCCCCGGTCAGCGCCCATCGGGCAGGGGGGTACTACCCCGGCTATCCAGAGAATGCCCTGCGCTCTATGCGGCATCTGCTGCGGCACACCTCATCCTTGCTGGAGGTGGATGTGCAGATGTCGGCCGACAGCGTCCTCTTTTTGTTGCATGATGGGGAACTGACCCGCACCACCACCGGGGAGGGACTGGCCGCTGAGCAATCCTGGGCTGCGCTGCGCCGGCTGCGGTTGACAGATATTGAAGGAGAAGCCACGCAGGCGCGGATCCCGCGCCTGAATCGGGTGTTACACTGGGCGCGTGGCAAAGCCATTCTGACTCTGGACGTGAAGCGGGGAATCCCCTGGGAGATGGTCATTGAGGCCGTGCGAGAAGCGGAGGCCGAAAACTACGTCGTACTCATCACTTACTCCCTGCAGGAAGCGCTTTCCGTCCACCGGCTGGCGCCGGACCTGATGTTGTCGGTCAGTATTTCTGATCAGGAAATCCTCGCCGCCTATTTGGCGGCGGGTCTGCCGGCAGACCGTTTGATCGCTTTCACGGGCCTTTCTCCCGTGTCACCAGCATTCCTACAGCGCTTACACCAGGCTGGCATTCCGGCCATGATGGGTACCCTGGGGCGTTTGGATCAGGAGATAGCTGCCACAGGAACCGATAGCCTCTATCGGGTCTGGCGTGGAGAGGGGGTAGACATTTTTGCCACCGATCGACCGCTGGAGGTCGCCCGTGCCCTCAAGGAGGCATCTAGCCCCGCAGCCGCGCCTGTATCTGGTCCATGACGGTGCTGCCATGCTCTACGGAATTCTCGATGAACCACTTGTTGGTGTTCATGCCGCCGCAGATGGTACCGGCGAGGTACACATTAGGGAGGTTGGTCTCAAAGGTCTGCTCATCCCGCTGCGGGATGCGCAGCGGATCGTCTGAGACCGCGATGCCCATCCGCTCCATCCAGGCGTAGTCGGGCCGGAAACCCGTCATGGCGAGGACCCAATCGTTGGGGACCGTAACCAGACCCTCCGGGGTCTGTACGTCGACTGCTTCCGGGCGGATTTCCGCGATCTGGCTGCTAAAGTAGGCCTTGATGCTGCCCTCCTTGATGCGGTTGTCAATGTCGGGCCGCACCCAATACTTGACCCGGTGACTGATCTCCGGCTGGCGGATGACCATGGTGACCTGGGCCCCTTTGCGCCAGGTTTCCAGGGCCGCATCGACGGCCGAGTTGGCCGCGCCCACGACTAGCACCCGCTGGTCGATGTAGGGATGAGGCTCGTCGTAGTAATGCCGGACTTTGGGCAGGTCTTCGCCCGGTACCCCCATCAGATTGGGATGGTCAAAAAAGCCCGTGGCTACCACGACGGCCGTGCTACGGTAGCGGCCCTTGCTGGTTTCCAACTCGTACCCCGCCCCAGCCAGGCGTATCTGCTCCACCCGCTCATAGGTGCGCACCGGCAACTGCCACAGTTCCTTGACGCGGCGATAGTATTCCAGAGCCTCGCGCCGGGTGGGCTTGGGGCCGTGCGAGACAAAAGGGACGCCGCCAATTTCAATCTTGTCCGAAGTGGAAAAGAAAGTCATGTTGGCGGGGTAGTGATAAATGGAGTTGACGAGGCAACCCTTTTCAATAATCAGGTAGCGCAGGTTTCTTTTTTGGGCTTCAATTCCCGTCGCGAGCCCGATCGGGCCCGCTCCAATGATGATGACGTCGTAGCTTTCCATGGCAAGGATTTGAGGCGGGGGGGGGTATTTCGATATTTCCGGCTTGGCGCAAAATTACACTTTATATCGGACCTTACGGTCCCAAAAGGGGAGAGGGGTAACCCCTGGCCATTTGCGCGTATGGCCTGAGGGCTGGCCACGGGCGATCTCAACAGGATGCTCCTTCTGTCACCCTGCTAATGTTCAGCATATGTCTATACCTGTGCATGCGGAGATTCTTATTTTGTAATGTGTAAAATCGGCCCCAGGGTCACAGATTAGCACAATATAGGACCTTAGAGGGGTTGGAAAAGGTTTACAAAAATTACTATTTAGAACCATTCTAAATGTAAAACGGCCGACATTTTCTTAGGGAGCTATTCTTTGAAGCTTGGTAGGGGAGTATTAACTTGCGGGCCGAAAAATACCCGAATACTATCCCGGGAGTCGTTGCCGGAATTGTCCCCAAGGCATATAATTATCTGATACGCTATGCGACGTAACAGTACTCTGTCTATACTTTTTTCATTCAGCTTGCTCTTGGCAGCACTTGCCCTCCCCTGTTCTCTGTGGGGGCAAGATGTGGCCGAGGGGGAGCAGCTGTTTAAGCAGCACTGTACGGCCTGTCACAAGGTGCAAGGCAAGCTGGTCGGCCCTCAGATGGCTGGCGTCAATGCCAAATATGCCAACGACCGGGAGTGGCTCTACAGCTGGGTGAAGAATTCTGCGGCACTCATCGCCTCTGGCGATGAAAAGGCGGTGGCCCTGTACGAGGCCAACAACAAGCAGCAGATGACGGCCTTCCCTTTCCTGACCAACGAGCAGATTGACAACATCCTTGCCTGGGTCGATGAGGAAGATGCCCGGCTTTCGGCTCCGCCGGAGCCGGAGGTGCAGACTGCCGGCACTGGGGCCTATGATGTAGCCAGCGATCCGACCATTTACTATGCTTTGCTCGGGCTCGTGGGGGTCTTGGTTCTGATCGCCCTGCTACTCGTCGTTATCACCGCTACCCTTATCTCTGCTGTTCAGGCCAAGGAAGGGAAAGAGCCCTTCTCCTTCGCCGACGTGATGAGCCGCAGCCGCCTTATCCTGCAAAACAAGTTTGTCCTGACCGCCATTACGGCCTTTGTGGTCGTGGGAGGCTCGGCCAAGTGGATTGCCGAGGCGCGCACCATCGGTCTGCACGAGGGGTATATGCC
>RFHL01000064.1 GCA_003696875.1 Bacteroidota bacterium
GGATCTCGAGTGTATCCTCTCTCCCCTAAACTTGCTAGCTTTTTTTGTGATATGGTAATGATACAAGGATCTAATAGGACACCTGAGATGCTTCGCTTCGCTCAGCATGACAATCATCGATTGGAGCCATTCAAAGCGATTTTTATCCAAAACTCACGTTAAGCTAGCGCTCAGCCCATCACAGTCCTGGACTGCACACCCTGCGGCCAGATAGCGACGCAAAAAAGGCCCAAGGAAAAAGCTTCCCTGGGCCTTTGGTCAACCTATTTCCGGGATCACCCCAAGGGAAAGACCAGGCTTTCCTGGGGCAGCCGCGGCTTGCGGGGAATTTCTCTTTCGCGCAGCTGCTCCGGGAGCTGGGCAGGGTCGCCGAGTCCCCCCACGGCCAGCACCACCACTGGGTCGTGGTCAGCAGGAATGCCGAAGGCTTCACGAGCCTGCGCCCGGTCAAAGCCGGCCATCTGGTGCACGTACAGACCCATGGCCTGAGCCTGTACCGTCAGGGCAAAATTGGCCGCTCCCAGATCATAGCGCGCATAGGCATTGGGGGCCTCCCGGCCCTCCACGCTGGTTTTGGCCACGCCCAGGATCAGCAGGCCCGCCTGCGCGGCCCAGGCCTGATTAAAGGGGCTGAGAACTCCCAGCAGCTTGGAAAAGCTTTCTGCTCCACGGTGGGCATACAGATAGCGCCAGGGCTGGCCATTGAAGCTGGAGGGCGCCCAGCGGGCGGCCTCGAAGAGTTGTTTCACCTCAGCTTCCCTGATCGCCCGGGCCGGGTCAAAGGCCCGCGGACTCCAGCGCTCGGCCAGCAACTCATGGATGGGATGCGCCAGATCGGTATGGGAAGCCTGGGCGGAAGGAGGAAAAGAAGACATATTTTTCAGTGTTTAAACATTGTTTCTTTCGACGGTACGGACTTTGAGGAAAAGGGTTTTGGGAAGCGGAAAGCTCAGGACGGGTCGACTTCCGGTCGTGTGTAACTTGGAGCTATGCGTCCCATAGTATTCCTCTGCACCCTGCTCCTTACGATCGGCCTGCACCGCTGTGCGGCGCCGACGCCCCCTCCGTCCGAGCGACCCGCCGTCTGGATCGACACCGACCTGGGGGGCGACCCGGACGACATACAGTCGCTGTTTCGCCTCCTCCACTATTCGGATCTGCTCGAGATCAAGGGCATCGTGGCTACGCCCTGCGTGGACCTGAAGGGCCACCCCTGGGACACGCTACCCCGGGTGCCGCTCATCCGGGAATGGATACAGCGGGTGGATCTGGACCATCTGCGGGCCCAGGGCTACCCCGAACTCATGGCCGAGTCCGAACTCCTATCCCGGGTCTATCTCGGCTCAGAACGCCCCGGGACACCCGATCCTTCCCACTCCAGCGATGGAAGTGCCCGGCTGATAGCCGAGGTCCAGCGGCACAGCCCCGAAGCACCCCTTTGGGTGCTGGTCTGGGGAAGCCTCACCACCGTGGCCCAGGCCCTGCACGATGCCCCAGAGATCGCACCCAGGCTGCGTATCTACAGCATCGGGAGCACCAACACCCAGCATGACAGCCTGGCCCGGGACTATGTCTACCGCTTCATGATCAGGCAGTACCCGGCCCTTTGGTGGATCGAAAATGGCATCCTGCCGAAGTGGTCGCACGAGACTTTCCGGGGCGTCTATCAGGGAGGGGAGCAGTCGGGCGAATGGGGCAATGAAGCCTTCATTAGCCAGCACATCCGCGGGCACGGCAGCACGCACGCCGGCCTTTTTGCCGAGCGCTGTGGGGATGCCTTTCCGACAGCCAACTGGCCCAAGGGGCGGCTCAAGGAGGGCGATTCGCCCTCCATCCTGTACCTGCTCTCCCCGCCGCTTGGCGGCGTAGGCGATCTCGATGACCCTACCCAGCCCAGCTGGGGTGGGCGCTTCCGCCGGGCCGATTCGGCCCGCTTCCCCAACTATTTCGTAGATCTCGACTTGCCGCCGGACAGTTGTCAGGCGACCATCAGTCGCTGGCGGGTGGCCTATCTGTCGGACTGGAAGGCCCGCTGGGACCGATATGGGGAGGGAAATTAAAGCCGCAATGGCGGTTTTGGGGGACCCGGCCTGGGAAGCCTGGGCTTCAAAAGGCCTTAACGATCCCGCGCTTCCCGTTCCTGGGCCTGTTCAATCTCCTCCTGCAAATGGTCGGTGTACAGAATGCCGTTCAGGTGATCGATTTCATGCTGAAAGATCACGGCGGTGAAGTCCTCCACCATCTCGACAGCATGCTCGCCGCTGGGCCGGTCATACTCCAGCAGGATCGCATAGGCCCGGTTACGGGTGGTGTCGCGCCGGTCAGGGATAGAAAGACACCCCTCCAGACAGGGCTGCTTGAGGTCGGAGTACTGCCTGATCTCCGGGTTGAGGTACACTTCGAAGGGAAAGCCCTCTTTGTCGAAGCGCTGCACCCAGATGATCTGGCGGAGAATGCCCACCTGCGGGGCAGCGATGCCTACGCCCAGGGAATTGGGGTCGCGCACGGTACGATACAGCCGCTGGATAAAATGCGCCAGCAGGGGATCGTGCGGATCAGCCTGAACTGGCAGGCTCCGCTGCCGGAGGAGCAGCGAATCCGAGGGATTGGTGATCTGGAAGACCCGCATAGGCCGGCTGCTGTCAGCGGCGAGGATCATCGTCCGCTCCGCCGCCGCAAAGCTCGGTGAGCGCTTGGAGCGCAAACCGGTACAGCCCACGACCCATACCGCCAGCAAGAGCACAGGGAGAATCCGTATCATCAGGGATGTAGGTAAAGGATGAATCAATGAATGGGGTCACCGGCTCCGGCTTCCAGCATCGCCTGCTTCAGGGCCCGCACGACCTCCGGGTCGGTCTGCCGGCGAAACTTGCCGCCGCCATCGACAGCGCCCATACTTACGCCCGGTCGTTGAAAGCGCATGGGACTGGGCACCAATTCGCTCGCGCTACCATGACATTCACGCACGCCGGTTTCCCGGACGATGTGATGAATGTTGCGGGTATTGACGCCGCTGCCAGCGAGGATGATGAGCGCATCCCCCGCCTGCTTCACCAGGTCGCGCAGCATGGGGATGCCCTGACCCGCACTGACCGATTGGCCGGAGGTGAGGACCCGTTCTACACCCAGCGCCATGAGTACATCCAGGCTCTTGCGGGGATTTCGGCACACATCAAAGGCCCGGTGAAAGGTTACCTGAAGAGGTCGCGCCACCTCTATCAGGTGGCGGGTGGCGGCTTCGTCGATGGTCCCGTCGGGCTTGAGGGCCCCAAAAACCACCCCGGCCACCCCCTGGTCGCGCGCCCAGCGGATCTCCCGCTCCATCATGCGGATTTCGTCGGCGTCGTAGCAGAAGTCGCCACTGCGGGGCCGGACCATCATCATGATGGGAAGGTCGACGGATTCCTGCACCGCGGCCAGGAGGCCGGGTCCAGGGGTGAGGCCACCCGCCTCCAGGGCGGAGGTGAGCTCCAGGCGGTCAGCGCCACCCGCGGCGGCGGCCCGCGCCGACGCCAGGTTGTCAATACAGATTTCGAGTATCAAAGCAAAAGGATGAAAGCGTGTAGCGCAAAGATAAGAGAGAAGTCGGAAGTCGGAGGCGAGAATCGAGATACGAGATACGAGACTGTGTGTCAATCCCCGCTCAAGGTCCGGATTTCTCCGGATGTTAATTCGCCTCGCCAGTCGGGGCCGGGCAGCGGCAGCCAGCGTCAGGAGGCTGGAAAAAAGAAGCACGAATAGTCGATACATACGCTTGATCTCCGGAGTGAGCAGG
This sequence comes from Bacteroidota bacterium, assembly GCA_003696875.1. GTDB lineage: Bacteria > Bacteroidota > Bacteroidia > J057 > J057 > RFHL01. The sequence continues at coordinate 3,776 of RFHL01000064.1, forward strand.
AGAAATACCCCCATAGAGATAAGAGCCTGACAGCCCAATCTCATCCCGGATGCGGACAAGCCTTTGTCTTTTGACATTGGTAATCCGGCGAGAATTGAAGAACTTCTTCCCCTCTCGCTTATTCCAAAACCTATTCCCCATGTCTATCAGCGCCCAAACGGCCCAGCACCTGCGCCAGGTCTTCACTGGTGGCAACTGGACCTCCGTGAACCTCAGGGATACCCTCAGCGACGTCAGTTGGCAGGAAGCCACCCACCAACTCCCCGACACCAACAGCATCGCCACGCTGGTCTACCACATCGTCTATTACGTGCGAGTCATTACGCCCGTCTTGAAAGGGAAAGCGTTGACCGGGCATGACAAGGAAAGCTTTTCGACCCCTCCGATTGCGTCCCCGCAGGATTGGGAGGCTTTCGTCTCGCCCATCTGGGAGGAAGTGGAAAACCTGGCCCAGCTGATGGAGCAAATACCTGATGTCGATCTGTTGGGTCTTTTTGCTGAGGAAAAATACGGCAGCAACTTCCGCAACTTTCACGGCCTCATTGAGCACACCCACTACCATCTGGGACAGATTGTGCTGCTGAAAAAGTGGATACGCAGCCTGACCGCTACCTAATCGGTACCTGGTAGCCATATGCTTCCCTTGACTCTCTTTGCAAAACCTGTCTATGCGACACCTCTGCCTCCTGACTATCGTCTTCAGCCTCGCCTGTCATCCGGCCGCTGCGCCCGAAGCAGTTGCACCGCCCAACATCGTCCTGATCCTCGCCGATGACTTTGGGGTGGGAGACATTCAGGCCCACTATCCCGACAACAAGATTCCCACGCCCCATCTCGACCGGTTGGTCGGCGAGGGGATGAGCTTCACCGACGCCCACAGTAACTCGGCGGTCTGCTCCCCTACCCGCTATGGTCTGCTCACGGGCCGCTATGCCTGGCGCACGGCCCTGAAAGCCACCCGCAAGAAGCCGAGCGCCTGCGGCGCAAGATGAAAGCCCTCGTCGAGCGGGGCAGCAGTCGTCCCGGACCCGCCCAGGCCAACGATGTCCGGGTTCGCTTTGATACCGTCCAAACCGAGCGCTGGGCCCCCGCCCTTCAGCCATAGTCCATTTTCATTTCTCCCAACATGAAGCAAGTCGCATTCCCTTTTCTGGCCCTGGTCCTGGGGCTCTTCAGCTGTCAGACCCCAAAAGATTCTGCCACGGAGGCTTCGCCCCTCAATATCCTGATGATCATCTCCGATGATCAGGGGTGGAACGATTATGGCTTTATGGGCCACCCCCAGATTGAGACGCCACATATCGATCGGCTGGCGGCGAATTCGCTCACCTTCACCCGGGGCTACGTCACGGCCCCGCTCTGCCGCCCTTCGCTGGCGTCAATGGTATCGGGCCTGTACCCCCACCAGCATGGGGTCACCGGCAATGACCCCACCTTCACCCCGGGGCCCGATACCAAGCGCTACACCCCCGAGTGGCTGGCGGAGCGCAAGCCTTACAACGACCAATTGGTCCGGAACCTCCACGCCCACCTCACTCTGCCGCAGCTGTTTACCCAGGCGGGCTACCTCACGCTACAGACCGGCAAATGGTGGGAAGGCAGTTGGCGAGACGGAGGCTTCTCCCACGGCATGACCCACGGCGATCCTGCCCGGGACGCCCGGCACGGGGATGAGGGACTCACCATTGGCCGGGAGGGATTGGCCCCGATCTATGACTTGCTCGACACTGCCCAGGCCCAGGCAAAGCCCTTTTTCATCTGGTATGCGCCCTATATGCCGCACTTCCCGCACACGCCGCCGGCGGAGCTGGAAACCAAATACGCCGCCCGCACCTCCAGCCCGGCGGTGGCCCGCTACTGGGCCATGTGTGACTGGTTTGACCAGACGGTGGGCGAGCTGATGAACACCTTGCAGGATCGCGGCCTGGCCGAAAACACGCTCGTTGTCTACGTCTGCGACAATGGCTGGATCCAGAATCCGGACAAGCCCAACCGCTACGCGCCCCGCTCCAAGCGCTCCCCCTATGAGATGGGCATACGGACCCCCATCATGTACCATTGGCCGGGACAGATTGAGGCGCGTATGGATAGCCAGCACCTTGCCAGCAGCCTGGACCTGATGCCCACCATCCTGGCCGCCGCCGGCATGGACGTCCCGGCCGGCCTCCCCGGCCTCAATGCCCTGGATCCAACCGCGGTCGACAGCCGGCAGGTCCTTTTTGCCGAAACCTTCGAGCATGACATCGCCGACATCCACGATCCCGTAAAAAGCCTCCAGCATCGAATCATGCTGTCCCCACCCTGGAAGCTGATCCTCCCCAATCCGGAGGTGCTGCCGGAAGCCCGGGCCGAACTGTATGATCTGGGCCAGGACCCGGACGAAACCGAAAACATGGCGGAAGCCATGCCGGAGCGGCTATCCGATATGGTGGCCACCCTCGACGCATGGTGGCAGCCGGCAGGCCCTCATTAATCCCCCTATCCTGATGCGCTTCGCTCTTCTTCTCAGCCTGATCGGCCTGCTGGCCGGCCAATCAGCGCCTCCACAGGAGGCTCCCCCCAACATCCTGCTAATCGTCGCCGATGATCTCGGCTACGAAAAGCTGGGCTCTTACGGTGGAATGGGGGTCTCGACGCCCCATCTCGATGCCCTGGGTGCGCTTTGCCCGGGCCTATACCAGCCCGGTCTGTACGCCCAGCCGCATGAGCCTCTACACCGGGACCTACGCGGCCCGGCACGGCTACACCAGCGTCCTGCCGGTGCATCAGGGCACCCAGGAATACGTGGATTTTTCGCAACAGCCGACCTATGCCCAGCTTCTCCAGCAAGTGGGCTATCACACCGCCGTCACCGGCAAGTGGTAGCTGGCCACGCTGGAGTACCACCCCCAGCACATTCGTGAGGCCGGCTTCGATTCCTGGTGTGTATGGCAAATCTGGCGGGATAGTGCCAAGACCACCCGCTACTGGGAGGCGACCTACAATCAGGACGGGCAGATTCGAACTGATATCTCAGATCGCTTCGGACCGGATGTGATGGCCGACTATGTGATTGGAGAAATGGCCCGGGCCCGGGGGGGGGCGGGAAAAGCCTTTGCCACCCAGCACAACATGGTGCTGCCACATGTGCCGATCATCCCCCCCCCCACCGACCGGCAAGCCAGCGATTTTTTCCCAACCCTCTGTGAACTGGGAAGGGTGCCTCTTCCCGAAGGCCTGAGCCTGGATGGAATCTCCTTTTTGGCGCCCCTGCTCGGGCAGGGAGCAGGCCGCCGGGAATGGGTCACTGGGGCCATCGGACAGGAGCAGGCCATCTTTGATGGGCAATGGCGACTCCTCATGCCCTCCGGGCAGCTTGTTGATTGCCGGGCTCTGCCAAGTGCTCTGTCAAGTACCGAATGAAGGGTGATCGCTACATCTTTTTCCGCATCTACCGGTAAACCGGCATCCATGATCTGCGTTGAAAAATGCCTCGCTTGGCCCCGATAGAACCGGGATCTTCGACCCGCCAAACTTCCC
>RFHL01000789.1 GCA_003696875.1 Bacteroidota bacterium
CGTCAGAAAAAGCCTCACTTGGCCCGCCAAGCTCGGTTTTTCTTCCTTGTCTGCGCACAAGGTCTCGGCGCAAAATCGGGAAGTTATTTTTCTCGCGTTCCTTAGGCAGAAAAGAAAGCAAAAAAAAGCTTCTCGCGCAAAGATACCCTAATTCCCCGATCTCCCTTATGGCTGCACCACCCACCGGCGGCTCACCTGATACTGAGCCGTTCGGAGTTGCACCAGATAAAGCCCTGGAGCCAGCCCTTCGGGTTGCGCATCCCAGCGATGGAAACCGGGAGACAGGGTACCCTCACTCTCCCAAAGGTGGACACACTGACCTTGCAGGTTGTATATCCCAATGGTAACCTCCCGTGCCTGCGGCAGATCAAAGCTGAGCCTAAGCGGATGTCCCGCCTGGGCGGGGTTGGGACCCATCCGGAAACTCGCCTCCACCATCTGCGGCTCTAGCCAGGTTTTGATTCCCCGCTCGGCATAGAGCAGCCCCAAGCCATTGTTGTCCAGGCGATTCTTGCGCCCGATGATGTAGAGGTCCTCCTCCACAACGTGAAAGGAAAACTGGTTCCCAATCTCCGCAGTGTTATTCGTTACCGACACAGCGGTCCACTGCCCATTATCGGCCCGGCGCGCTACGCGCATCCCATTGACGGCGGTTACGTGATTGTACAGAACCCACGGACGATCCGAGGCATCAAGCAGGAGCCGCAAGGGAGCGCCCAATAGGTTGGAGGGATCACTATCTACCGTCTGGATGCTCCAGTCGCCTGCCTGATCCCGTTCGGCAAACAGAATCCGATTGGTCGCCGAGTTGCGAAAAGCGACCCGGGGCTGGCCATTGCTCCCCAACCTGAGAGAAGGAAAGGCCGGCAAGTAATTTTGGGCCTCTGTCACATCCTCCAGGGTCCAAGCTCCAGCGGGACTCCGCTGGGCATAGCGGAGCTTGGCGTTCAGCACATCCAGATAGACCACGTGCAGGGTTCCTGCCACGTCGAGCGCGGCGTCGGGTGCCTGCCCGATGATCAGGCTGCTGGTATCCACGACTTCGTGGCTCCAGGCTCCCGCGCCCACCAATCGGTGGGCGTAAGATAGGCCCCCTTCGGTCAGGTCATAATAGCAGAGGTGAATATCCGTAGGATTGGCGGCCAGCTTTACATCGCCTACTGCCACCGACGCCCGTATCACTTCTTCTGTCCAGGCGCCATTGTCTTGGTAAGCGACGACCAGCAGGCTATCGCCTAACTGGTCATAGGCGATGATCGGCTCCCCAGCCAGGGTCACCATGGAGACCGTCCCGACCCCCTTGCCGGGCTTACTCACCGCTTCATGGGTCCAAGTGCCTGCCTGCCTGGTAGCCAGGTATACCCGGTCCTCGGCCGACTCGGTATAGGCGATTTGGATCTTGTCGTCATTGCCTGTCCGGGCAATGACGCTACTGAGGTGTACCCCACGCACTTCGGTTTGGGTCACCAGTCGGTGCACCCAATCCCCACCGGTCAGGGCCTGACGTGAGGCAATCAGGTAATCCCGATCCGCATCGTAGGCTAGCACCAGCACAGAGTCATCCACCACCGCCACCTGCAGGGGGGCATTGACCGAGCGCTTGTAGAGGGTATCTTGCTCCCAGCTCGCCCCTCCATCAATGGAACGGGCTACCGCAACCTCCTGCACCGAAGGGGTGGCATAGGCCAGGAAAATGGTATCATTCCCCACCGTCGTGATGCCGCATTGGCTCCGAATCCGGTTGCGTACCGGGAAAGTAAAATGATGTGGGGTATAGGAGGTATCCCCCAGCGAGTCCAGCGCCACTTGGGTGTAGATCAGCGGTTGGCGGTTGTTGTAAAAGGAACCGGTAATAGGGCCATTGCCATAGCTGACCGAGACAGCATATACCAGATGAAGCACCCGGTCAGGCCCCAGGCTGGCATCCACGAAGCCAAAGCTCTCGAAAAAATGCCGAAAGTTGATGTCATTGAATAAGCGGGCGGTAGAGTCCACCGCCATGGAAGCCCAGTTGCGCACATCCCCCGGCACGGACTGGTAGAGCAGCAGCTCATGGTTGTGCATCGCAGGGGTCACCCCCAGATACTGCCCGCCCCCGACGGGCAAGATCTGACAAAACTCCCCCGCCCGATCGGCCCCATTCAGACACACCTCACCGCCGGTATAGGTCACCGGGTCAAAGGC
>RFHL01000790.1 GCA_003696875.1 Bacteroidota bacterium
CGTAAGGAATTCAAGATCAAGAGCCTGGACAAAAAGCGGAGCCTGATTACCAGCATGAAGGCCTTTCCGCAAAATGTGGAAGTCCGGCACATCCTCACCTTTACGGCTGAGGAACTACCCACCCGAACCCCCACCGAAGCCCTGACCGTGGAGATGAATCAATCGATGATTCTTCTGCCCAAAAATCCCATGATGCCCCGGCTCTACGATGCGCGCGTGGGCTATTTCTCCATCAGCCAGACCGACTACAGCCTGGATGAACAAAAAGCCGCTAACCGTCGCTACATCACCCGCTGGCGTCTGGAGCCCAAGGACCCCGAGGCCTTTGCCCGGGGCGAACTGGTCGAGCCCAAAAAGCCGATCGTGTACTACATTGATCCCGGCACCCCCACCAAGTGGCGGACCTACCTGAAGCAGGGGATCGAAGACTGGCAACCCGCCTTCGAAGCCGCCGGCTTCAAAAATGCCATCATCGCCATGGATCCCCCCAGCGAGGAAGAAGACCCCGACTGGAGCCCGGAAGATGTACGCTACTCCGTGATTCGCTACATCACTACCCCGATCCAAAACGCCCAGGGCCCACACGTGCACGACCCACGCACGGGCGAGATCCTGGAGAGCGACATCCTCTGGTACCACAATGTGATGAACCTGTTGCGCAACTGGTTCTTTATTCAGACCGCTGCCATCAATCCCGACGCCCAGCGCGTGAAGTTTGAGGACGAGGTGATGGGCCAACTCATCCGCTTTGTGGCGGCGCACGAGGTGGGCCACACGCTGGGCCTGCCGCACAACATGGGTGCCAGCCATGCCTATCCCGTCGACTCGCTGCGGTCGGCTCGCTTTACCCAGGAGATGGGCGTCGCCCCTTCGATCATGGACTATGCTCGCTTCAACTACGTCGCCCAGCCGGGCGACGAGGGGGTATCCCTCTTCCCGCGCATCGGGATCTACGACAAATGGTCCATCAAATGGGGGTACCAGCCCATCCCCGAAGCCAGCACGCCCGAGGAAGCCAAAAAGGTACTGGACGAGTGGGTTCTGTCCCACGCGGGGGACTCACTCTATTTCTTCGGACGGCAGATGGGCAATCCGCTTGATCCCCGTTCCCAAACCGAAGCCATCGGCGACGATGCGATGAAGGCCAGCCTCTACGGTATCGCCAACCTGAAACGCATCCTCGACAACCTGATCACCTGGACCGCCCAGCCGGGCAAACCCTACGACGATCTCGAAGAACTCTACGGCCAGATTCTCGGCCAGTGGAACCGCTACATGGGCCACGTGACGGCCAATGTCGGTGGCGTCTACGAAACGCCCAAAACCGCCGACCAGGAAGGCCTGGTCTACGAGCATGTGCCGGCCGACATTCAGCGGCGGCGGTACGCTTCCTGAACGAGCAGCTCTTTGCCACGCCCGGGTGGCTGATCAATACCGAGGTGCTGGGTCGCATCGAGCATGCGGGCATGCTGGACCGGATCCGCAGCTATCAGGTCCGGACCCTGAGCAACCTGCTCTCAACCCAGCGACTGGCGCGGGTGCTGGAAAACGAAGCGCTGAACGGCAGCCAGGCCTACAGCCTGGACGACCTGATGGGGGATCTCCGTATGGGGATATTCACCGAAGTATTTGCCCAAACCGACATCGACCCCTACCGCCGCAACCTGCAACGCGCCTATCTGGAGGGCCTGCATGACCTTCTGCATGAGGAGCCCTCCTCCTCAGGTGGGGCCCGCCGTTGGAGTGCCTATACACCCATCGACGTGAGCCAGTCGGACCTGCGCCCCGTGGCGCGCGCGGAGCTGAAAGGCCTCCAGAAGCCCATCCAAAAGGCCGCCAAGGCGGTCGATGATGCCCGGACCAAGGCCCACCTGGAAGATCTGCTGGTGCGCATCACCCAGACCCTCGACGAGGAGGAC
>RFHL01000791.1 GCA_003696875.1 Bacteroidota bacterium
CCCCGGCGAGTTGGCCCTCCCCGGCCCAGCCCGCTACGTAGTCGGCCAGGGGCGTCGCCTTGAGCAGGCTGCCAAAGGCCCCGCCTGCCCCTGTCAGGACCAGAATAGGTCCCGCCTGACGGATACCGTCTCCAATCCAGCCACTGAGGTGGGCTTCATCCCAACGGGGCAGCAGGGCCCCCGCCAGCAGGGTGCCTAGCAGCAAGGCGATCAGCGGGCTCCCTACAAAGGCCAGCACCGCTGCTCCATTTCCCTCCCAGTCCAGCAGGCGGCTCAGGGAGGCCAGGGCGATGAGCAATACGGGCAGCAGAATCGGTCCCAGAGCCAGACTCAACGGCGGCAGCGCCGGGAGATCCGCGGCAGGGGGGAGTTCGGGCAGGCTGGGCTGCAGCCGGCCGCCCTGCCAGCGGGCAAATCCCCAGGCCACCAGGGCGGTGGGAATGGCAAAGGCCAGTCCCAGAAGGATGATGGTCCCCAGATAATCAGTGGCCCCCAGATTGCCCGCCGCGGCAATGGGGCCTGGGGTGGGTGGCACCAGGGTATGGGTGGTGTACAGGCCCGCCGCGAGCCCCAAAGCCAGCGACGCTGGCGGTTTGCCCGTGCGCTCGGCCAGGACCTGATTGAGGCGGGAGAGAATGATGAAGCCCGAGTCGCAAAATACCGGGATGCCCACCACCCCGCCGATCAGGCTCATCGCCAGGGCCGGGCGCCCCTTGCCAAAGACCGAAAGCAGGGCCATCGCAATGCGCAAGGCTCCGCCGCTTCGCTCCAGGATCACGCCGATGATGCTTCCCAGCACTACGATCAGCCCAATGTAGCCCATCAGGCTCCCAAAGCCATCCTGAACCGCTTTGAGGATATCGGGGCCGGGCAAACCAACGGCCAGGCCCAATCCCATGGTAGCGAGCAGCAAGGCCATGAAGGGATGCACCTTGGCCCGGGATGAGAGCCATACGATGAGGCCGATGGTAACAAACAGCGCGAAAAGGAGCCAGGGTCCGGTCAGCATGGGTGGGGAGAGGTCAGAGTCGAGAAGCGATCCCGCAAGCGGGACTTCGCTAGGCTCAGGAGGGCGAGAGGCGAGACAAGAAAGAGTTCCCCTCTCTGAGGCCCCTCATGGGCCGGTCTCGCTTCTCGGCTCTAAAAATCTAAAATAGAGAAAAGGGGCGGCGTGGATGGCAACAAAAGGGGGGTTCAATTTCCGAAATTTTTATTCGGCGGGCAGCCGGCGGTCATTGGACCCGCCGAAACGCCGCACATGCGTTCAGCAGCGAGTGAGAAGACAAGGTTTGCGTTTTGTATTTCCGGGGTTTCATCCCCGGAGAAAGGAGCTTGGGGACAGGGTTTATCCCATAGGTAAGGGACTGGGTTCTCCCCGAAACTTCTTACTTTTGGCGGGAAGATCAAAAAAATACCCGGTCGGAATGGCCTTTCCGGGTCCCAACTCCGCTCTCCATGAGGCACTTCCTTCCTTTTCTGTGGTTTTGGCTGCTCCTGCCCGTGGGGGGGTGGGGACAGCCATCCGAACATTGGGACGTAACCTTCTACGACCTGGAGGTCCAGGTCCATGCGGGCAACCAGCGGGTGGCGGGCACCCAGCGCCTGGATTTTCTCGTCCACCGGCCCATCGCGACCATCTACCTGGGGCTCGGACAAGGCCTTCAGGTCGCGCGCCTACAGCTCGACGGGGTCCCGGTGACCTACGAGCGGGAAGGCGACAGTCTGAAAGTGAACTTTGGCCGGCGCCTGCCAGCCGGGCAGCGGTACCAGCTGGAAATCGTCTATGGGGGTGCCCCCCCAATCCCCGCGGGGATGGATGCCGCGATCTGGGGTCGGGGCCCGAGAGGCGACGACCTCGTCGCCCTGGAACCGGCCTATCTCCCCGGCCACCACTGGTGGCCGTCGAAGGCCGATCCACAGGACCTGGCCGACTCGATGCGGGTGGCAGTGATCTGCCGCCAAGGCCCCGAGGTGGTGATACCTGGTGCGCTTCTGGGCCGGGAGCCCCGGCCCGGCGGTTTTGTACGCTGGGCTTTTTCCCTCCCACGGCCCGTGGGGCCGGAGGGGCTTAGCCTCCACATTGGCCCCTATGTGCGGCTGCATACGCCCATGCCCGAAGGGCCAGCCATGACGCTCTGGGCGCTCCGAGGACATGAGGGGCCGGCCCGGCAGCTGCAGCTGCAGCTGCAACGGCTCCTGCCTGACCTCGAATCGTACTGGGGCGCCGCGCCTATGGCACAACAGCCCCTCCGCTGGGTGGAGAC
>RFHL01000792.1 GCA_003696875.1 Bacteroidota bacterium
CCCCGCCCCCTCCCACCGCAGCCGGGTCGGCCAAGCCCACAATTCGAGGCGTTGAAAGCCACTTATGACACCTTCGAAAGGGAAAAGCTGAAACTGACGGGCAAGTATGCCGCCCGTGCCACCGCCCTGCGGGCCTCGGTCATGTGGATCCCCTTTCTGGGCAATTCGCTCTTTCACCTGCTGTGGCATCGCTATAAGCGAGAACAACAGTTGGAACTAAATGCCTTACAGGTAGCTTTTGCCCGGGACTATGTGTGCCCGCATTGCTATCAACCCATCGGCTCGGCCATTCCTGATGTGTTACTGCGGCAGGGAGCCTGCCGCTACTGCAAAACCCCCTGGACCACATCTTGACTTCTATTCCGATTGATTCCATCCCAATCCTCCCTACCATGAAAGACACCACCGCCTTTTTCCGGCAACAACTCCATGAACGCATGGGCCCCACCCTCTCCCCCGAATGGGAAGCCCGCCTGAAAAAGGTCGGGGAAAGCGGGGTCGGCATCAGCCTGCTCTCCGCGTTGGCCTCTGTCGGGGCCGTGAAGGGCATAAAATTCGCCTGGGGAGGCTCAGAGGAAGCAGCCCCCGATCCTCCCAGCATGGATCCCGTGGATGCTTCCGAGGTAGTGATGGCCGAACTTCCCCCCGAAACAGCTGGCAGTCTGTACGAGACCAACCTGCCAGTGGCAGAACCTTTCGCGGTATTCGAACAGGCCCCCATCGCCCTGAGCCCCGATGATGCGATGGCCTTTGGCGAGGCCTTTGCCGCCGCCCGGGCCGAAGTCGGCCAGGGCGGGGTCTTCATGTGGCGGGATCAGCTCTACAGCACCTATTACGAAGCGGAATGGGCCAGTATGGACACCGATGACCGCAACCAATACTGGGGCTCCATTGACCAGACAAGCGTGGTTGCCCAACAATCCCTTGCCGCTGATTCGAGCCTGTCTGAAGATGAATGGGGAGAGATGGGAGATCTGCCAGATGAAGCGGACATGGACCTCATGGCCGACCTGGACGAAGACCCTGACTTCGATGACAGCGCGGACATGAGTGACTGGCTTTAACCTCTTCTCCCCTCCTCTATGGCAATGCTCAAACCTAAATGTGGCAAATGCGGGGGCGCCTTCCTCGTGGATCTCGCCAACATGAAGCAACCCAAAGTCAAGGTGAAATGCCCGCATTGCGGGACCATGAACTGGGTGATTGCCCCTTCGATACAGATCCCCCCTACCCAGATC
>RFHL01000065.1 GCA_003696875.1 Bacteroidota bacterium
CCCCAAAAAACGCACTGGACATGGCCTTGGAGGAAAAAAACGTACCTTTGCAGATGGCTTGCCGAGCGGCGGCCGTTTTCTACGGATCTGATTTAACCTGATGCCCATGCGACTTTTTGCGCTGCTGATTGTATCGGTGCTCCTGGGGGCTTGTGCAGCCTCGACGGGGCAGGAACAAGCGAATGCCTCAACTAAGCCCGGCGAGCCGGTGCCGATGGATACGCGTCACGAGATCACCATCGTGGTCCCCAATGTGGGGACGGATACAGCCTACCTGGCCTACTATCAGGGGGCGACGCAGTATCTGAAGGATACCACCGTGGGACATGATGGAACCTTTGTCTTTGCGGGAGATGAACCCCTGCCGCCTGGGATGTACCTGGCGGTGTTTCCACCGGCCAATCGCTATTTTGACTTTATTGTGAACCGGGATCAGACCTTCACGCTGCGGACCGATACGGCCGACTTTGCCGGCAATATGAAGGTAGAGGGCTCGGAGGAAAATCAGGTCTTTTATGACCATATCGCCTATCTGGCGGCGCAGCGGGCCAAGGCGACCCCGCTCAACGGACAACTGCAAGGCCTGGCCGAGGGCTCGCCCGAGCGCGAGGCCGTGCAGAAGCAGTTGGAAGCGATCAATGAGGAGGTGATGGCCGAGCGCAAGCGGCTGAAGACAGAGCGAAGCGACCTGCTGGCCGCGCGGATCCTGACCGGCTCGGACGGGCCGGAGGTACCCGATCCCCCGGCCGATGCGGATGAGTACTGGGGCTATCGCTACTACAAGGGGCACTTCTTTGATTATCTGGACCTGTCCGATGAGGGGCTCATGCGCTCTCCCATCATGGAGCGCAAGATCACGGAGTACCTGGACAACCTGACGGCGCAGCACCCCGACTCGCTGATTGAGGCGGTAGACCTGCTGATTGAGAAGGCCCGCCCCAATGATGAGACCTTTCGCTACCTGGTCTCGACGCTGGTCAACAAGTATGCTGAGAAGGCCAATGAGCTGATGGGCATGGACGGGGTGTATTTACACATCGTGGAGAAGTACTATGCCTCCGGACAGGCCTGGTGGCTGGACGAGGAGCAACTGGCCGACCTGATCACCAAGGCCGAGAAACTGAGCCCGATCATCATCGGGCGACCGGGCCTGGATTTTACCATTACCGATGTGAATGGGCAGCCCCAAAGCCTCTATGGGGTGAAGGCAGACTGGATCATCCTCTACTTCTGGGACTATGACTGTGGCCGCTGTAAGAAGGTAACCCCGGAGCTGGCGAAGCTTTTCCCGACCTATAAGAACCGGGGTGTGCAGCTCTTTACCGTCAACATCAACGGAGACAATGAGGTCTGGAAGGAGAAGCTGAAGGAATACGGCCTGATGGATGCGGGTGGCATCCATACATCGGACCCCTATCGGAAGTCAGGCTTTGATAAGAAGTACAACATCAACAGCACGCCCAAGATTTTTATCCTGGATAGCAATCACATCATCCGCTACAAGTGGATCGGGGTGGATCAGCTGCCCGAGATTCTGGATCGGGAGCTCAGCAAGCTGTAGTCCATAGTCACCTGCGTCTCAAAATTCAAACAGGCTGCCCCGGATGAGGCAGCCTGTTTTGCATAGCCCTTGGGAATGGGCACTAGGCGGGCACCTTGACCATATCCATGGTCTGGATAATGCGGCCAGCCACCACGTAGGGATCGGCATTGGAGGCGGGGCGACGGTCCTCCAGATAGCCTTTCCAGTTATCGTTAATCACCCCCACCGGAATCCGGATGGAGGCGCCACGATCGCTCACGCCGTAGCTGAAGTGGTCGATGTGCTGGGTCTCGTGCAGGCCGGTGAGCCGCTCGTGGTTGTTGGAGCCATAGACGGCGATGTGCTCCTGGTGCACGGTACCGAAGGCCTCACAGATGGCTTTGAAGTAGGCTTCGCCCCCCACTTCGCGCATTTTGCCGTTGGAGAAGTTGGTGTGCATGCCGGAGCCGTTCCAGTCGCCCTTGATGGGTTTGGGGGCAAACTCGATCTTGACGCCGTACTTTTCCGAGATGCGGAAAAGAAGATAGCGGCTGACCCAGAGGTCATCGGCGGCCCCTTTGGCTCCTTTGCCAAAGCATTGATATTCCCACTGTCCGAGCATGACCTCGGCATTGATACCAGTGATGGAAATGCCCGCATCCAGACAGGCGTCGAGATGCTCCTCGATGATGTCGCGCCCGGCGACATTGCCAGAGCCGACGGAGCAGTAGTACATCCCCTGCGGGGCCGGATAGCCATCCTGGGGGAAGCCAAGCGGACGACCGTTGAGTACCAGCGTGTATTCCTGCTCAAAACCAAACCAGTAATCCTCTCCCTCGGGCAAGCTGTGCCGCTGATTGGAAGGGTGCGGAGAACCATCGGGATTGAGCACCTCGCACATGACCAGAAAGGCATTGCGGCGGGAGCTATCAGGGTAAACCTTGACGGGCTGCAACAAGCAATCAGAGGAATGGCCCTCCGCTTGCTGGGTGGAACTGCCATCAAAGGACCACATCGGGACCTGATCCATGCTGCCGTCGTAGTCGGCGGGCAGATCCAGGATCTTCGTTTTGGAACGGATGTTTGCTTCGGGCTGATATCCATCCAGCCAGAGGTACTCAAATTTGAATTTCGCCATGTTACCAGGGATTAGGGAAAACTACTACCAGATGCGAGTAGGAGGTCGAATCCGGAACAACTTCCTTAATTCACAGGGGATTCTTCCTTATACC
>RFHL01000793.1 GCA_003696875.1 Bacteroidota bacterium
CAGGCCGGGGATGAGGGCGGCGAGCAGGCCGATGAGAAAGGTGGCGAGCCAGAGCCAGCCTTCGGCGGGGAGGGGAGCCCACTGGAGCATATCGTAATGATAGTCAGCGACGATGGTGGCATTGAGGAGCCAGAGGCCCAGGCGGCTGAAGATCAGCCCCAATCCGCCGCCGAGGGCGGCGAGGAGGCCCCCTTCGAGCAGGAGCAGGAGCAGGAGTTGGGGCCGGGAAGCCCCGAGGCTGCGCAGCAGGGCGAGTTCGTAGCGGCGCTCCTTGAGGCTGTTGTAGAGAGAGATGAAAACGCTGATGGCGGAAATGAGCATGATGGCAAAGGCCATGCCTTTGCCGGTATTGAGGGCGATGGGGAGGAGCTTATTGAGGAGGCGGTTGATCTCGATGGCGGGCAGGGCCGCCTGCATGGAGGTTTGCTGATTGATGTAGCGGGTGAGGGTGATGAAGCCCATGGCAGGGTTGCGGAACTGTAGCAGCAGGGCGGTGAGCTCGCGGGCGCTGGTGTCGGCGGTCTCACCGGGTTTGGCGTGGATGTCCCACACGCTCTCGACACCGGTGAGGATGAGCTGATCGACGACGGTGCCGGTGGCACCCAGGAGGCCGACCACCCGATAGGGGTGGTCTTCGTGGACATCGTCGCTGCCGGCGACGCCGTGGGCGCCGTAAAAGCTGTCCCCCACCGCCAGCCCCAGGCGGGCGGCGGCGGTAGCCCCAAGGGTGACCTCAAAGGGCGCTTCCCAGGCCCGGCCCTGGGCCAGGCTGGCGCCGTAGTGGGCCAGGTAGCTGCTGTCAGTGCCCAAAATACGGTAGCCCTCGTAATTGTCGCCGTAGGCGAGGGGGATGCCTCGCTGGACCAGAGGATGCCGCAGCAAGGGCTCAGCCTCGGCCAGGGGGATGTTGCCGGTGGGATTCTCGATGTGGTAGACGGCGGAGAGAATGAGGCTGAGGGGGCTACCCTTGGCCCCGACGACCATATCAATGCCGCGGATGTTTTGGTTGAAGTTGGCGGTGAGCTGCTGGTTGAGCAGCAACAGCAGGGAGATGATGCTCACCCCCAGCACCAGCAGCAGCAAGCTGAGCAGGGTGGAGAGGGGCTTGGCCAGGAGGTTTTGCCAACTGAGGTGGAGGAGGCGCATGTTGAGAGGTTGAGAAGCGAGAGGCGAGAGACGAGACAAAAGCTGTCAGGGGTCCCAATTGCCGGGAAATTTATTCGTCCAACACAGGAAAGAGGAACATCGAACCAGGAACATCGAACGGGGGGGAACGTCCCCTACAGCTCCACCCGCTGGTCGATGCGGTCTTTGAGGCGCTGGTCGTGGGTGACGATGACGAGGGCGGCCCGTGCGCGGGCCGCCTCTTCTTGCAGGAGGTCGATGACCTCGGCGGCGTGGTAATCGTCCAGGGCCGAGGTGGGCTCGTCGGCAAGCAGCAGCTGGGGCTGGTTGAGCAGAGCGCGGGCGATGCTCGCCCGCTGCTGCTCGCCCAGGCTCAGGCGGGCCGGCAAGGCGGTAGCCTTGTCGCCGATGCCGAGGCGCCGCAACAGGCTGTCGATGCGGGCATCGTCGGTGGGCAGGCCCGCCAGGTACTGCGTGAGCCGCAGATTGTCGCGCAACGTGAGGGCGGCCACGAGGTGGGCCTTCTGGAAGACCAGCCCGATCTGCCGGCCGCGAAAGCGGTCGAGGGCCTTGGTCGAGAGAGAAGTCAACTCGGTATCCCCGATCCGGACCGTGCCGGTGGCCGGCCGCAGCAGCCCGGCGAGCAGGTGCAGCAAGGTGGTCTTGCCCCGGCCCGACTGCCCAAGGATCAGCAGGGGGGCCCCGGCCTGCGCCTGCAGGTCCGGAAAGGCAAAGGCAGGACCGCTGGGGTAGCGAAAATTCAGGGCTTGGGTCTGTAACATCGACAGGGGACTGAAAGTGAAGGTCGGTGACGAATCTACGCAAGGGCAACATTCTGCCCAAAAATCTGTTTCCCTAAATGCAACGAAGTTGCAAAAAACACCAGAATGCCTTTTCTTTGCAGGCAGCTTTTCGTCCACAACCTCTCTCTTCCCACCGACTTCCGTCACCGCATGTCCCGATTCTCCCTTCCGGCCCGTTTTTCCGATTACCTGGGGATTACCTCCGCCCTTATCTGCCTCCTCCATTGTCTGGCGGGTCCCTTTGTGCTCGGGGCTACCATGCACCTGCATGAGCATCAGGCGCATGGCGAGAGCGGCCTCTGGTGGCTGGACCATCGCTGGGATTATTTTTTCCTGCTGCTGGGCCTGATCGCTGTCTGGTTTTCGGCCCGCCATACGCACCGCCGGACCATGAAGGTCCTCCTCTGGATGACCTACGGCGCCCTGGCCGGGGCCATCCTGCTCGAAACGCAGGCCATGTTTTTCCAGTTCCTCGTGTACGGCGCCTCCCTTGGGCTCATCGCCGCCCATGTCTATAACCTCCGCCACCTGTTGCGCCGGCAACAGCAGTGTGTGTCCCCCGGCTGTTGCTCCTGAGTCACTTGAACTATCGGCGGAAAGCCCTATTTTTGCGCCATGCCAAAGAAACCGCTCCTCGCCGTGGTCGCCGGACTGGTGCTCGTCGCCATGGGGTTCCTCTACTTTTACCAACCCGGTCCCAGCCGCCAACAGATCCGGAAATTGAACCAGGGAGACGCCAAGCCCTACGAGCCCCCCTTCGTCAAGGAAGGCGAACTGACCTTCATCGATCAGGATACGCAGGCGCCCATCCAGAAAATCGACATCGAGATCGTCGAGACCGAGGCCGCCATCACACAGGGGCTCATGTACCGGCGCAGCATGGCCGAGACCCAGGGCATGCCCTTCATCTTTGACCGCATGGAGCCCCGCTCCTTCTGGATGAAGAA
>RFHL01000794.1 GCA_003696875.1 Bacteroidota bacterium
ATGATTTGCTTTGTGTCTACGGCATCATCACCAAGGCCGGCGGCCTGGGGCTGACGCTGGAAGCCCTCACCCGCGAAGCGCCGGACCCGGGCTTCCTGGATGCCTTTCTTCACCTGGGGGGAGCGGTACGCGATCCACAGGCCACTTTTTTTTACACCATGACTGCTTTTGAGTAACGTACATCCAATGGCAAGTCCGTCCATATGATCCCTTGGGGCCGCTTTTTGCTGATCGGAATGGGATGGCTGTTGAGCAGCCTGAGCCCCCATCATGTGATGGGCCACACGCCTTCGCGGATCAACCGCGCCCTGAACCGCTATGTGGATTTTGCCAATGAGTGTACCCATGCCTTCTGGACGCTCCACGGGCAGTTGGAGACACTCAATCAAGTCGCTAACCGCTACCCGCAAAACCCTGCGCTGGCCCCTGGTTTCCAGATGGAGGATCAGATCGAGGGTCAAACGCTCCTGAATACCCTCCAGGGAATCTGTGCCATCCCGGCCGGCAGCCGCCGGCCTCTGGTCAATCTGCAGCGACTCTACGAGGATACCCGCATCGAAGAGGCGTATATCCCTCGGCCGATTCGTTCCAACCTCAATACCCATCGGGACGAAATCTGGTATATCACCATCGAGCTCCTGGCTCGGGGAGATTCGCTCATTGCCTACATCGAGCGGGAGGACTACCGGTATGATACGGGTTTGCAGACCCTCTACCAGCACCTGCTCTACGCCGAGCGACTCTTTGACCGCTTTCGGCACCATACCACCAGGCTATATCAGCTTAGCCACGAAGCCGGGAGCCCTGCTCCTGATGGGCTGAAGGACCTGGCCCTGCTCGTCCGGGCGTGCCGGCAAACCATTTGGGCGGTACGGGGCCGCGAACGTGGATCCATCCAGATCGCCTATCAGGACCTGACCGAAACCCTGCGGCAGGTGCAGGGGCGTCGCAGCACCCGATTGCCGGAGATGGCGGTCATAGGGTTTCCCGTCGAGCAGGCCGCCACTGCTTATGAGGATATGCTGGAATATGCCGAGGAGATGACCCGGGCGGTGGCTCAATACCTGCGGGGCGAAATTCGGGAGCCACGCTACGATAGCTATTCTCCCGAATACTTTCTGTACAATCAACGCCTCCTGACTCTTTTTAATCACTACCGATATGGTATGACCGGCTACTACAACCGGCTGCAGCGCTTCTCTCCGCAAGCGCTCTTGTCGGAGGGCGAGGAAGTGCCCTGGCTGGAAATCGTGCTTCCCACCCAAACGCCCACGCCCTCTCTGCCTGACACCAATGCGCCCCGGCCCGAGCCCCGGGGCAGCCTGGAAGCCAGCCCCACCAATCATCTCGTCTTTTTGCTCGACGTCTCTGCCTCCATGAAAAAGCCCGACAAGCTGCCTGTCCTGAAGGAGGCCATGCTGGACCTCCTGGAGCAACTTCGGCCCGAGGATCGGGTATCCATCGTGGTGTATTCAGGCGAAGCCCAGGTGGTTTTGGAAGCCGCCTCGGCGCTCTATCGGGACCAGATCGTGGATGCCATCAACCGTCTGGCCTCCAGTGGCGAGACCCGCCTGGACCTGGGCCTGAAGAAGGCCTATCGCCTGGCCGAGACCTACTACCTTCCGGGCGGAAACAATCGGATTCTCCTCGCCTCTGATGGGGCTTTCGAAACCCGCCGGCGCATACGCCGGCTGATCAGCCACAAGGCAGAGTCGGGGATCAAGCTCAGCGTGTTGCTCCTGAGCCGGACGGAGATCCCTCGTACGGCCTCTCAACTCCGGGACCTCGCCCGCACCGGGCGGGGCAACTATTACCACATGATTCCGGAAAATGCCCGCCGCACACTCCTCACCGAAGCTCAGGCCGTCTTCGACTAGTCAAGTCGGTTTTTCCGCGTTAAAATTCTGAAAAACAGTTTTTTTTCTATTCCCATCTCAAGAATTACTTGTGGAATTGGGGGGGATTGCTAACTTCATAAGAAAATTGTGCGGGCACTCTGTGGGGTGTCCGCCTCACTTGTTAATCCAGCACCCATGTACCGGTATCTTTTTGCTTGCCTGTTGGCGTGGGGGTGGTCCATATCTGCCTATAGTCAGGACATTTTTCCTCCCCGCCACTATGGTGCCCGCCCACAACTTACCCTGAGTCTGACCACACCCTCCCTCAATACCTGGGTGCCTGGTCTGGCCTATGACTATTCCAAGCTGAACCCGGGCTTCCGGTCGGCCACCATCCGTACCCGCACCTGTGGGACCATCGAGATGGAAGCCATCCAACAGGCTCAATACGCGGGCGAAACAGAGAGCACCGGCACTTTTGAGCATTGGATGGATAGCACCCTGACCCAAAAACAGCG
Organism: Bacteroidota bacterium; assembly: GCA_003696875.1. Taxonomy (GTDB): domain Bacteria; phylum Bacteroidota; class Bacteroidia; order J057; family J057; genus RFHL01. Next base: position 2,357 of record RFHL01000794.1, read on the forward strand.
TAGCCGCAGTCTTTTCCGCTTTGGTCAGGAGGAAATCTACCGGATTCCGGTGGTGGTGCATGTGATTCATAGCAACAGCCTGGAAAACATCAGCGATGAGCAGATCCGTTCTCAGATCCGGGTGCTGAATGAAGACTATCGCCGCCAAAACCCCGATCGCGAGCGCACCCCCCGGGAGTTTCGCAACATTGCCGCCGATACCGGCATTGAGTTTTGTCTGGCTACCCGGGACCCCAACGGCAATCCCACCAACGGGATTGATCGCATATCCATGCCCGGGAGCCCATTTGACCAGCGCTATCTCAATGAACATATCAAACCCCTGACCATCTGGAACCCGGAACAATATCTGAACATCTGGGTATGCAACATTGCCGGGGGCGTGCTGGGCTTTGCCCAGTTTCCGGTTTCTTCCGGTCTGGTGGGGATTCCCAATCTGCCCGCCACCGCGATGACCGATGGCATCGTCATCAACTACAATGCCTTTGGCACGCAGGGGACGGCGACGGCTCCCTTTAACCGAGGGCGGACCACCACCCACGAACTGGGCCACTGGTTGGGCCTGCGCCACATCTGGGGCGATGGTCCCTGTGGGGTGGACGACTATTGCGATGATACTCCCGAGATCGATGATCCCCATTATGCCTGTCCTCCCGGTGCCGCCGGATGTGATGGCAATCCGGCCCTGGTCCAGAACTTCATGGACTATACCGATGACATCTGTATGAACATGTTTACCCGGGACCAGCGGTCCCGGATGCGGGCGGTCCTGGAAAACAGTCCCCGGCGGCGCAGCCTGCTGGAGTCACCCGCTTGCGGGATGCAGACGCTACCGCCGGAGCCGGCCTTTATGGCCGATGTGCAGGCAGGCTGCAGCCCGCTGGTGGTCAACTTTCAGGACCTGAGCCAGGGCGAGGTGCTGGAGTATGCCTGGTACTTTCCAGGTGGCCGCCCCGAGCGGGCCAGCGGCCCGCGCCCGCAGGTTAGCTACCGGCAGCCGGGTGTCTACCCGGTGAGCCTGCGTGTCTCCAATGCCGGGGGCAGCCGTACCCGCACTGAGGAAGGCTTTATCCAGGTGCGGGTAGGGGGGCAGCCGCTGCCTTTTTCTGCCGATTTTGAAACCGGAAACTTCCCGCCTCAGGGCATGCAGGTGCATAACCCCCAACAGGACCACGGCTGGCAGCCTTCTTTGCTCGTCAGTGGCCGGGGGATGGGCACAGGCGCCCTCACCATCAATCAGTACGACAACAGTCTGACCGGCACCCTGGACTGGCTGCTTACCCCAATTCTGGATTTTTCGCTGGAGTCCGCCCCCGTTCTGTCATTTGATGTTGCTTATGCACCCTGGGACCCACGCTACTCCGATACATTGGCGGTGTTTATTTCCACCGATTGTGGCGAGGTGTTCCAAAACATCTATCTGCGCGGTGGCGATGCCTTGGGGACTACTGAGCCCCTCAACCGGCCTTTTCAGCCCATGGCGGAGGAGTGGCGCACCGAACGCATTGACCTGAGTGCCTTTGCCGGGGCGAGCCATGTGCAGATTGCCTTTGTCGCCCGCAACGGCTACGGCAACGACCTCTATCTGGACAACATCCACGTAGGGAAAGCCCGTCAGGCGGCTCCATTGGCTGACTTCCGGCCATCCACCACCCGGGTATGTGCCGGTAGTACGGTCCGCTTTCAGGACCAATCCCTCCAGGCACCCACCCGCTGGATCTGGAGTTTTCCGGGGGGCTATCCCGCCAGCGATACGACTCCCAACCCGACGGTTACGTACGATCAGCCGGGCACCTATGATGTTACCCTGACCGTCGCCAATGCCGGCGGGACCCACCACATCACCCGCAGCAGCCTGATTGAGGTCACCTCAGCCCCGGAATTGGCGCTGAGAGCTTCGCGGACCTCTATTTGCGCTGGTGAGGCGGTCACGCTAACCGTGGTAGGGGAAGGCCGTTTCACCTGGGACCTGGGGCCGGGCATGGAAAGTCCTCATGGCCGGGCCATTACACTTAAGCCCCGCCAAGATGCGGTGTATGCGATCCGGGGGGCCAGCGACAGCGGTTGTGATGTGCACTCCGAAGTGACGGTGCGGGTGCGGGATGCGCGCCCGCTGGAGGTCTCGCCACCGGTCACCACCATCTGCCGGGGGAGTAGCGTCTCTCTGAGCGTGACCGGGGCCGATCGTTACGAATGGACCCCGGCGGCAGGTCTGAGTGCCACCAACAGCGGCTATGTAGAAGCCGCCCCCACCCAGACTACCACCTATACCGTGACAGGCAGGACCCGGGAGGGATGTGTGCTTGCCCGGGAAGTTACCGTGAATGTTCAGAATGCCCCACTTGACTTTGTCCTGACAGCGGCCAAAACAACCCTCTGTCCCGGAGAAACCGTTTCGCTCCAGGCCCAGGGGGCGGCCTCCTTTAATTGGACCGGGCCCAACCTGAACCGAAGCCAGGGGAACTCCGTCACGGCTGCCCCCACCCAAACGGCTACCTATCGGGTGATCGCTGAAACCGGCACGGGTTGTCAGGCAGAGAAAACCCTAACCCTGACGGTCGCCCCGGCTCCCCGCATCCGGGCTTTGGCTTCGGAAAGAGCGGTTTGTGCCGGTGCCCCAATTGCCCTGAGCGCGGTGGGGGCCAGCCGGTTTGAGTGGTCCCCCCGGGAGGAACTGGATCAATGGGAGCGGGCACAGGTGACGGCTCGCCCAACTGTACGAACCCGCTTTGTGGTGACGGGTTACAATGAGGCGGGCTGCCGGGATACGGCCTCTGTGCTGGTCGGCGTAGAATCGGGGCCGGATCTGGAGATCCTGAATCCCAATCCGGCCATGTGTCCGGGCGGGAGTGTCATGCTCTCAGCCTCGGGCGGCCAGAGCTACCAGTGGTATCCCAGCGAGGGGCTGGACCGGACCACCGGGCCGCGGGTCATCGCCCGGCCCAGCCGGGCCATGACGTATACCGTGCGGGGTACCGGCCCCAACGGATGCTCTACCGAAAAGCAAACGCATATCCAGATAGGGGGCAATCTGCCCCCGGTGGCTGAGTTCGAAGCCGACCATACGCTGACCTGCGCCGGTCAGGATGTACAGTTTTCCAGCCTCAGCCAGCAAGCAGCCAGTGTGCGCTGGGAATTTCCCAGCGGGATCCCGGCGACCTCTACCGAGCTGGATCCCAAGGTGCGTTTTCCGGAGGAGGGCCTCCATGATGTCATCCTCACGGTACGCGGCTGCAATGGCCTGGAAAGCCGGCAAGAGGCCCGCGGCTACATTGTCACCACGGCTCCCCTTCAGTTGGGGCTTAACACCCGGGATGTGACCATCTGCCGGGGGACCCCTTTTCGGCTGGTCGCCTCCGGGGCCGACACCTATCGCTGGACGCCGGCCATTGGCCTGGACCGGACCGAAGGGGCCTCCGTGGAGGCCTTGCCCACCACCCGGACGACTTATACCGTGACCGGAACTGACGCCCAGGGCTGCAAAGCCACCCGCTCGGTGACCCTGGACCTGATTGGTCAGGGTAAGACCCTGACCCTGAAGCCGCAGGCACCGGTCATCTGTGCCGGGGAGGCCGTTAGTTTGCGGGCTGAGGGCGGGCTGACCTATTCGTGGTTTCCCCAGC
>RFHL01000795.1 GCA_003696875.1 Bacteroidota bacterium
ATCAAAAAGACAGGCGCGTACGGTGGGGGTACTGGCATCACTGGACCACCAGGATACGTCGCCTTGAGCGGGGCCTACACCCAGCGCACCAGCGACGGGCGCCAAGGTCCACTCGCCCTCAAGCTGTGCAAACAGCCCGCTGAAGGAAAAAGCCATTGCGAGAAGGAAAAAGGAAATCTTTTTCATAGTCAGAATTATTGATGAAAACGATGATTAAGGAACGAACAAATGTAGTTACGCATATATAAGCTCTTGCCTATATAACCAAGGGATGGTCTAGATGTTTTTGGAGAAAAAGGAACGACGAGACATAGAAAGAAGATAGCATGCCCATACAGCGAGGACTGGCCGTTCCGGCGAAGCCTCTTTGTCTCAAAATATATAGAATCGTTCCTGATATATATAGATCGTGCAATCTATGCAATTCGCTGCGTGCATCCGCAAAAAATTTAAAAAAAACGGGCGGCAAGCGTACCAACACGCCAGCCTCCCGTGTACTCCCAGGGTTCCTCTGTCAATAGTGGAATTCCTACAAAAAAGTGGACAAAAACTATAGGACTATGCTGCGTATTCAGGGTAGCAATTTTCGAGGAAGAACGCTCTGGGTGACTTGTTCCCCAGTGCGGCATGTCTCCCTTGGGTGTTGTACCATGTTTCAATGTATTCAAAGACAACGAGTTGGACTTCCGCCTTACTGAATAAGCCAGGCTACCTCAGCCACTCGTTTTTGGCTGACTTAAAGGAGCTTTCGGCTCATGCTCTGGAGGGGATATTCAGCTTTTTAAGCTCTTGCCTGAAGGCCTTGGCCGCGTACTGGCGGCCCCGATCGGAGTGGAACAGGGTCTTGGTACTGGGTGCGCTGGGCTACGGCCATGCGCAGGGCCGACAGGGTGGTCGCCTCGGTGAGCATGGTCTCGCTGACCGCCCAGCCGATGACCTTGCGGTATCCCAGGTCTATCACGGTGGTCAGGTAGAGCCAGCCTTCCAGGGTAGGGAGATAGGTGATATCGGAGACCCAGGCCCGGTTGATTTCTCCCGGCTCAAAGGTGCGCTCAAGCAGATTGGGCGAAATGGCCAGAACATGATCCGTGTCCGTGGTGCAGGGGACAGGTAGGAAGTACAGTTCTCAGAAGAATGCCCCCCGCCCAATGCTGGCGGCGATGCCGCGGGGGTTTGAGGAACCCTTCCGCCACAGCCCCGTTTCCCTTGTAAGGGAAACCACCCGCCCAAACATACCGCCCCCCCCCTCTCTTGCGAAGAGAGGGGGGGGTGGGGTGCGTTCAAAAAGAGCGCCCTTCCACGCTTCACGGGGCTTTGCTATGTTTGCGTGACAAAGGACACCAAAGACCTGATCCATGATCCATTTTCCCGAACGCATTTTGGTGGTGGTGGCGCACCCGGACGATGAGGTACTGGGGCCAGGGGGTACCATTCATCAGCTGGCGGAGCGCCATCAGATTGAGGTGCTGGTCCTGGGTGAGGGCATCACCTCACGGGCGGATACGCGGGATCCCGCCCGCTGGGAAGCTGAGTTAGCGGCGCATCGGGCGGACATTGCCGCGGCGCAAGCCGCGCTGGGCTATCAGGCCTTTGACACGCATGCCTTTCCCGACAACCGCTTTGATGGGGTGGATTTGCTGGATCTGGTGAAGGCCATTGAGGCGCACAAGGCGCGCTTTCAACCGCAGATGGTGCTGACGCACCATGGGAGCGACACCAACATCGACCACCGCCGCACCTTTGAGGCGGTGATGGCGGCCTGCCGGCCGCAGGCCGGGGAACCGGTGCGCAGCATCCTGTCGTTTGAGATTCCGTCCTCGACGGAGTGGCAGGCGGCACATTTCCCTATGCCCTGGCTACCCAATGTCTTTATCCCCCTGAGCGAGGCGAATCTGACGGCGAAAATCGCCGCGATGGAGGCGTACCGGCAGGAACGCCGCCCTTTTCCGCATCCGCGCTCACCGGAGGCCCTGCGCATCCTGGCCCAGCGCTATGGCGTGCAGGTGGGCTGCCCACTGGCGGAGGCTTTTGTGTGGGTGCGGGGGATTCAGGGGTTTTAGGGTGTGCGTTCCGGGTTTGAACTTGTGAGAACCCTTCCGCGCGGCCCCGTTTCCCTCTTTGAGATTTTTAGAGCCGATCCCGCAAGCGGGACTTCGCTACGCTCAGGAAGG
>RFHL01000066.1 GCA_003696875.1 Bacteroidota bacterium
GCGACGCACTTCAAGATAGCCTTTCCGGCTATTTGGGGAAATGACTTTGGTCAATCCTTGCCTTAATGGATAGGGAAAGCTGTTTCGGCCGGCGAATGGAGAGCGCCCCGCTCGCGCGTGGGGATGCCGGGGCTGGTTAGGCCTGGCACGCAATCCTCGAACAGAAACCGGCCAGCTCATACACAGCCTCTCGCCTTGGGGAAATGACTTGGGTCCGGCTGTACGTAGCAGACTACCCGCTTTTCCCCGGAAACCTGCAGCCACCTGAGAGCCTTTCCCATCGCAGGCATTGCCCCTTTCCTCCCCACCCAAATAATGTCTATCTTTGTGGCGCCGCTGCAAGCGGCTCCATACCAGCACCTTTTTCCTATGCCAACGGTTGCCTTCCATACCCTGGGCTGTAAGCTCAACTTTGCCGAGACCTCCGCCATCGGGCGGCAGTTTCTCGACGCGGGCTTTGTCAAGACGCCCTTTGACGGCCCGGCCGATGTGTATGTCATCAATACTTGCTCGGTTACCGAAAACGCCAACCGCAAATGCCGGAACATCATCCGGCAGGCGCAGCGCCATAATCCACAGGGCTACATGATCGTGGTAGGTTGCTACGCCCAGCTCAAGCCGCAGGAGATCGCCGAGATTCCCGGGGTGGACCTCGTCCTGGGGGCAGGCGACAAGTTTCGTATCATGGAGTTGGCGGGTGACTTCCAGAAGCAAACTCACGCCTGCGTGCACAACAGTCAGATCGGCGAGGTGCAGGAATATGTGCCGGCCTGGTCCTACGGGGACCGCACCCGCGCCTTCCTCAAGGTACAGGACGGCTGCGACTACAAATGCGCCTTTTGCACCATCCCCCTCGCCCGGGGGCGGAGTCGCTCGGCTGATTTGGCGGAAATTCTGGCCCAGGCGCGACAGCTCGCCGCGCAGGGCATCCGGGAGATCGTCCTCACCGGCGTCAACATCGGCGACTATGGCAAGGGCATCGAGGCCGACCTGAGCTTCCTGGATGTGGTCCAGGCCTTGGACGCGGTCGAGGGAATCGAGCGCTTCCGCATTTCCTCCATCGAGCCCAACCTGCTGACCGACGAGATCATCGACCTGGTGGCGGCTTCGCAGCGCTTCATGCCCCATTTCCACATTCCCCTCCAAAGCGGTAACGATGAGATCCTCGGCAAGATGCGCCGCCGCTACCGGCGCGACCTCTACGCCGATCGCGTGGCCCGCATCAAGGCCCGTATGCCGCACGCCTGCATCGGCGTGGATGTGATCGTCGGTTTTCCCGGGGAAAGCGATGCGCATTTCGAGGACAGCTATCAGTTCCTCACAGACCTTGACATCTCCTACCTGCACGTCTTCACCTACTCTGAGCGCGACAACACCGCCGCGCTTAGCATGCCGGATTCCGTCCCGCTTCAGATCCGGAACCAGCGCAGCAAGCGCCTCCGCATGCTCTCCGGCAAGAAGCGCCGGGTCTTCTACGAGCAGTTTACCGGCGAAACCCGCCCCGTGCTCTTCGAAGGCAAAGACGAAGCCGGACAGATGCACGGCTTCACGGACAACTATATCAAGGTGGTAACCCCTTACCAACCCGGCCGCGTCAATACCATTGAGGCCTGCCAACTCGCGCATGTCAACGCCCAGGGGCTGATGGAACTCGCGCCGATGGCGGTGGTGTGAGGGGTGTTTCTTTCCCCAAAAACACGCATCTGCGCAGCCTGTTTCCCTAGCACTACTGCGCCGAAGCCTCAGCCAGGCGCTTTTGCCGGGCGATCAGATACCAGCTGGTCCCGGTTACCAGGATCAGGATCAGCGGCAGAGACAGCAGGTACAGTACACCTGTGTTGATGCTTCCGCCCACGACGAGTTCGCCATCGGCGCCGGTGCTCGCTGCGGCCGCCTTGCACTGCGAACACTGCGCCCAAGCTTGGGCGGTAGTGAGCAGGAGGGATACGGCAGTCAGCAACAAGGCACGTAAGCGATACATAAAGGGAGGATTTTTAGAGCCCGTAGCAGGGCGAATTGAAGAGGACCACCAGCACACCGGTTACAGCCACATAGAGCCAAAGCGGGAACGTGATCTTGGCCAGGCGCCGGTGACGATCATAGCGCTCACTCAGGGCCCGGTAGATAGAGAACGAAGCCAGGGGTACGATCGTTACCGAGAGGACAATGTGCGTAATCAAAACCGTGTAGTACAGCCACTGGGGAACCAGATTGGCCTCGCAGTAGGGCACGTGGCCGACCGCGATGTGATACGTGACATAGCTCACCAAGAAGACGGCCGACACCCCAAAGGCGCTCAGCATGGCGCGCTGATGGGCTACCCGCTTGCCTTGCTTGATAAACACCAGCCCCAGCACCAGCAGGATCGACACGATGCTGTTCAGGGTAGCATTCAGATAGGGCAGGCGGCGGGCAAAGGCTACGAAATCCTCCGGCAGGGCCGGCAGGCCCAGGCGGGGGTTCATCAGGATGCCGACCACCAGTGGGATCACGATGGAGAGCACCCAGATCACCGGGACGTAGATGCGGTCGTTGTATTTGGGCGAAGCAGTCGAAGACATGGGATAAAAAACTTGGTTGTACCGGAAAAAGACAGGATTGCTTCTATCAACCCCCGTGGCCCCAAAGGGTTTGGGTCCCCGAAAAAAAGACCTACCGCCGTTCCCGGATGACCTCCAGGTCTTCCGGATAGTCAAGGCGGAGCAGGGTGATCAGGTCCTCCTGCATCTTGCGCTCCTCTTGCAGGTCGGTGGCGACATAGTACTTGCGCACCCGACCGGACTTGTCAATCAGGGCCACGGTTTGGGACGTGAAGGCCGGGTTACCGGCTTCCCAGCGGGCAAATTCGGGGAAATTGAGGGACGTGCCCCCGATGCGATCCGCATCGGCGGGGTTACCGCTGAGTAGCCACCAGTGCTCCGCATCATGTGCGCGCGCCTCGGCAAAGGCCTGTATGGCCGCCAGGGAATCCCCGGTATTGATCGAGACAAAGCGCACCGGCGGGTCGAGTTCCCATTCGATGTTGTCGAAAATGCGCTGCAGGTTGCCCATCAGCACCGTGGTGCGGTCCAGGCCGTCGTCTTCCACCGCAAAAAAGCTGAGAAAGAGGATGGTGTTGGCCAGGTCTGCCCGGTGGACACTGTCCCCCTGCAGGTCTATAAACGCGAAATCGGGGAGGGCATGAAAAGCCGTATCCCCGTTTTCGACGATATCATACTGGAAAGGCACCCGGTCAAAGCGGTGGTCGACGCCCTTGTAAAACAAAATGAGGAGCGCAACCGGGATAAAAAGAATCAGGACCAGAATCAGCCGTGTCCACGGCGAGCGTTCATCAGCCATAGTATTGGGTCAAAGTAGCCGGTGCCTCCATCGTTGTCGGTTGCACCTGTTCTACCTCAAAACCGTTTTGCAGAGCCGTTTGTTCGCCCCAATAGTCCCCATCTACCACCAGCCCAATGATGAGCCAGAGGATGAAAAGAAAAGGAAGCACAATGGTGAAAGCAAGCACCTTCACCTCATGCTTGAGGTGCATAAATTCGGCCACAATGTAGAAAGCCTTGAAGATGGTCAGGACCACAAAGGTGACCAGCACCATCAGGCCAGCTGCGCCCTCAGAGAGCCCCAGGGTAGAGGAGAGATGATGTTTGAGCCCGGCAATGGTAAATTCCAAGGCCGTCAGCGCGGTGAGGATGAGCGCCGTGCGGTAGATCGATTTGCGTGCGGATGCGCCGTCTGCTGCCGCCATATTCGTATGAATTAGATGCTGTGAATGGATAGAGAGCGGGGGGAAGAAACCCGGTTCTTACACCAGATAAAAGAAGGTAAAGACAAATACCCACACTAGGTCCACAAAGTGCCAGTACAGGCCGATCTTCTCGGTCATTTCATAGTGCCCCCGCTTCTCGTAGGTGCCTTTCTTCACGTTGAGGAACAAAATCACGAGAAGCACGACCCCACTGAACACATGGGTTCCGTGAAAACCCGTCACGAAGAAGAAGAGGTTCGCAAAGGCAGGCGGGCCATATTCATTGGCTTTCATATTGGCACCGCCATCGGTGAAGCGCTCATGGTACTGATCGGGATTGGAAACGATGTCGTTTACCCGGCTGATCACGGCAGGATTGGTGATCCGTATGCCGTTGCGCATGCGCACCTCCAATACTTCCTGGGGTTGACCAGGCTCCTCACGAGACATGACAGGGAAAACCGCCACGCCCTCGGCCGTCTCGGCGCCGCCGACATTCACGCCGGCCAACTCATCGGCCGTCAGGATCACGGCCCCGTTATGGGTACCGATGATGAAGTGATACCACTCATAGGCCTGGCAGGAAAGGAAGGTCGCTCCACCCAGGATGGTCAGGAGGACCCATTTTTGCACCTCCTTGCGCGACTTGCGGTGTCCGGCTTCAACGGCAAGCACCATCGTCACACTGCTGAGAATGAGGATAAAGGTCATGATCCCTACGAATACGAGCGGCGCTTCAATGTGAAACAGCTCGTACAAAAGGGGTGTATGGGTAAAAACCGCTTCCGGGTCAGCCCAGGCCAGGCCTTGGGAGCCTGCGCGCACCCGCAGGGCGCCATAGGCGATCAGCAAACCGGAAAAGGTAAAGGCGTCAGATACCAGGAAGAACCACATCATCAGCTTCCCGTAGCTGGCATTGAGCATCGGGCGTTCGCCCTCAATCAACGCTTTCTTATCGACTGCAACCTCTGCCATGAAGGTATAGGGTAGTTGGTGAGTAATGGACGGAAAAAAGGATGAACAAAGTTAATAAAGTAGGATCGGTTTCAACAAATCCGGACTTGTGTTAAAATCCAAAAGCACGCTGGAACATCGCTCCTGCCCCCTCTTCGGAGAGCTGAGCAATCATAAAAACAAAGAGATACACCCACAGCACACCGAGGAAATGCCAGAAGATCGCGGTCAACACAAAGCGATACTGCTGGTAAGGACGTCCCAGTACCAGAGCTCGTCCCAGGCGCCACATACCTACTAAGAGGACCAACAGCGCGGCGACAATGTGGATGCCATGCAACCCGGTCATCACGTAGAAATGCGAAACCGCATTGTCGGCGCGGCTGCGATCCACCAGCGGCAAGCCGCTGTTGGCGAGTTCTAAAAAGGCCTGCCATTGGCCCCGCAAAAAGAGCAGCCCCAGCACGAAGGTCATGCCAAAGGCCAGCATTGGCAGCCAGGGTCGGTCGCCTTGGAGACTGCGAACCCCGACCATCAGCGTAACGCTGCTGAAGAGGATGAGCATGAGGTTGGGCCAGAGGATCGCCGGCAGGTCAAAGATGAGCTGCTGATCAGCAGGGACCATCCCCCGCTGCACAATAAAGGCACTTGTGAGTCCCCCAAAGACCATAATCACGGTCAGGATGAAGAGCCATAGGGCGAACTTCAGCGGATCAACGATGTAGTTGGGTTGGTCTTTTTCCAAGGAATAGGTGTATGCCATGGGGAAAGTCGAGATTATCAGGCCCAAAACGGACCGGGGTATGTGCTTAGCCAAACAGGAAAGCCAACTGGATGGCGGGGAGATAGAGGAAAGAAGCGAACATCAGCCGCCTGGCGTCTTTGTCATCCAGGTTTCGGAACAGGCGGTAGGCAGGCCAGGTAAAAAACAGCCCGGCCAGCACGAGAGCGAGGGCACCCGGCCAGGCAATCATATCCAGGCGCAGGGGAAAATAGGCCATCGGGATCAGGCAGAGCGTGTACACCAGGATCAGGCGGGCACTCGCCTGCGATCGACCCGAAGCCGTCGGCAGCATTTTGAAGCCAGCCTTCTGATAGTCGTCATCCAACTGCCAGGCGATGGCCCAGAAGTGGGGAAATTGCCAGAAGAACTGGAAGGCAAAGAGCAGCAGCCCGCCGGCCTCCAGGCCGCCGGTAAAGGCGACCCAGCCGATCAGCGGCGGCAAGCCGCCGGGGATGGCCCCTACGAATACCGAGAAGGGACTCAGCCGCTTCATCGGAGTATAGACAAAAGCATAGGAGAGCAAGCCAATGATGCCGAGCAACGCGGCTTCGAGGTTGAAGAAGTAGCCCAGGAGGGCGATGCCGCCTAGCCCCAAGACGAGGGCGAAAGCAACCGCCTCCCGCACGCTCAGGCGGGCGGTGGGCATCGGCCGCTGGGCGGTGCGTGCCATCTTGGCATCGTATTCCCGCTCAAAGACTTGATTGAGGGTGTTGGAAGCGCCCGTAATCATCAGCCCTCCCAGGCCCATCAACAGGAGCAACCCCCAGCTGCTGGCGTCTCCAGCCGCCATGGCATAACCAAACACCGCCGATAAGGCCACCAGCAGCGACAAACGGAACTTGAGCAGCTCCATATACGCCCGTGTCTTCAGGCGTAGCCATTGCCCCAGGCTGACTTTTTCTACGGTCTGTACAATCATCGTCGTTCAATCTCTCAATCCTACCAAACTCAAACATCCAGGGTGGCTACCCGATTCTCTATCGTATCTACCTCATGGTGAGGCACTTGCCGATAGAGCGTAAACAATCCGGCCAGTGCGAAGGCGGTGGCAAACAGGGTGGTGGCCCCCAGCAGATGCAGGGGCTGCATCCAGGCGGGAATCCCCAGGTGGTGCATGCCCAGCCCCAAGGCTATCTCCCCAACCAGCGAGAACAACAAACCACCCAACAGCAGAGATGTTCCCGGAATTTTGTCCAACCAGGGACGAATTTGCCAAACCAACAGGCCGACCATCAGGGCGACCACATAATAGAACAAGCTGTGCAGGTCGTATCCCGTCCCCAGCCCGGCGAGCCAACTCGCCCGCTCCGCTTCGCCCATCGCTTTGGCGACCTCATCCACCCCTTCGCGCACCTGCGTCCCGAGGACGATCTGCACCAGCATCACCCCTACCCCGGCCCAGGCCAGGGCTTTCAGTTTCCGAGGCAGAGACTTTCCTCTCACGGGACCCAGCAAGGGTCTGTATGAGAGGAGTAAAGCCCAGATCAACAAAGCATTGATCCCCAAGGCAATGATCATATGCAAGGTGATCATCCCCGTGTGCAGGTTGGTCCGCACGACAACCGCTCCTATTCCCCCTTGAACAATGACGGCGAAAAGCGCCGCCACACTCAAGGCTGTCACCTTCGGCATCTCACGTCGCAGCCGCAGGCTAAGTGCCGCAGTCAGCAGGGTAAAGAAGCCAATAAGTACCCCCACCAAGCGGTTCAGGTACTCCACCCAGGTTTTAAAGGCATCGAAATCAGAGATTTCTTTGCCCGCCACCTGAAAGCGGGTCTTATAATCAACCGGCAGCTCAGACACATCCGTGGGTGGCACCCATTGGCCGAAGCACTTCGGCCAGTCGGGACAGCCCATGCCAGAACCTGTCATGCGCACCAGCCCCCCCACCAATATCAGCACAATGACAGCGCCTATCGTGACACCCGCCATACGGCGATATGACTTCACGATAGACGCTGCCGGAAATGTGCGTATTGTATTCAACCAGCGACGATCTAGTCTTCCGCCTCTTCCTTCACCTCGGGTTTCTGCGCAGGCGTAGCCGGCGTCGGCATGGTAGCCGGCTTAGGAAAGCCTTCTTCATACTCGATCTCCGCGTCGGGAATGTGCTGCGGCAGATAGTCTTCCTTCACGCCGGGTTTGCTGTAGTCATAAGGCCAACGGTACACGTGAGGGATATCCCCAGGCCAGTTGCCGTGGCCAGGAACCCGAGGGGTGGTCCACTCCAGCGTGTTGGCTTGCCAGGGGTTGAGGCTGGCTTTTTTGCCAATGAAGATGCTGGAGAAGAAGTTGTATAGAAAGATAAACTGACCAAAGAAACCAATAATGGCAGCGATGGTGATGAAGCCCTGCAGGGGCATAAAGACTTCCATGAAAGTGAAAGCCGACTGGCTCCAGTAGTGCCGTGCCACACCACCAAGTCCCATGAAGTGCATAGGGAAGAAGACCAGGTAGAGCGAGGTGAAGGTGAGCCAAAAGTGGATATACCCCAGGCGCTTGTTCATCATGCGACCAAACATCTTGGGGAACCAATGGTACACCCCAGCGAAGAGGCCGAAGGCCGAAGCACTCCCCATCACCAGGTGGAAGTGAGCCGTCACGAAATAAGTATCGTGCAGCGGGATATCAAGCGCGGCATTACCCAGGAAGATCCCCGTAATCCCCCCCGTGATGAAGAGGGACACCAGACCGATGGCAAAGAGCATCGGCGGGGTGAAGCGAATATTCCCTTTCCAAAGCGTGGTGATGTAGTTGAAAGCCTTAATGGCCGAGGGCACCGCGATCACCAACGTAAACAACATAAAGACCGTCCCAAGGAAGGGGTTCATCCCCGTCACAAACATGTGGTGCGCCCACACGATAAAGGACAGGAAGGCAATCCCCACCATAGAACCGATCATGGCCTTGTACCCAAAGATCGGCTTGCGGGCATGTACGGAGATCACCTCGGAGGAAATCCCTAGCGCCGGGAGCAATACGATGTATACCTCAGGGTGTCCCAGGAACCAGAACAGGTGCTGGAACAAAATTGGGCTTCCCCCTTGGTAGTGAAGCAGCTCACCCCCAATGAAAATATCAGACAGGTAGAAGCTGGTTCCCAACAGGCGGTCAAACATCAGCAGCAGAGCTGCAGAGAAAAGTACCGGAAAAGACAGCACCCCGATAACGGCCGTCAGGAAGAAGGCCCAGATCGTGAGCGGCAAGCGGTCGAAGGTCATGCCCTGCGTACGCAGGTTCATCACCGTCGTGATGTAGTTGATGGAGCCCAGCAACGAGGATGCGATGAAGAGCGTCATAGCGACCAGCCAAAGCGTCATCCCCATACCTGATCCAGGCATGGCCTGGGGTAGGGCACTCAGCGGCGGGTATATCGTCCATCCGCCGCCGGCAGGGCCGGTCTCCACAAAGAGGGAGCTGACCATGATGACCGAGGAAGCAAAAAAGAACCAGTAGGAGAGCATGTTCATGAAGCCAGAGGCCATGTCACGCGCCCCGATCTGCAGCGGAATCAGGAAGTTACTGAAAGTCCCGCTAAGCCCGGCCGTCAGCACGAAGAAAACCATAAAGGTCCCGTGCATGGTGACAAGAGAGAGATAGAAGTTGGGGTCAAGCTTTCCGTCAGGAGCCCACTTTCCGAGCAGCGCTTCGAGGATAGCGAAACTGGTGTCAGGAAAAGCAAGCTGAAGACGGAAAAGCGTCGACATGCCGATCCCGATGATCGCCATGATGATACCCGTGATCAGGAACTGCTTGGCGATCACCTTGTGATCGGTGGAAAAGACGTAGGTAGTCCAGAAGTTGCCGTGGTGGTGCCCGTGATGGTCATCATGATGCCCCACCGCAGACAGGGTTCCGGCTCCCGTCGTAGCGTGAGAAGTTGCGTCAGACATATTCTTACCCTGTTTGTTTTACGTCGAAAAATTACTGGGCCGTGGCAATCGAAGCGATGGCAACCGCATCAGAAGAAGCTCCTTCCGGCTGGGCTTCAGCCGTATTGTTTGCTCCATTCATTTCTTGCCATTGGGCATAGAAAGGCTGTTGCTGCGCAATCCATGCATTGTATTCCGCTTCAGATTCTACCACCACCACGAGGCGCATGTTCCAGTGGCCACCACCGCATATCTGCTGGCAGGACATTTCGTAATTGAAATCCGGATTCCCCGTGCGTTGCCGCATCTCTGCTGTCGTTACCAGCGGCTTGAAGTGAAAGCTGGTAGGCATACCGGGGACTGCATCCATCTTCACCCGGAAGTGAGCCAGCGTAGCGCTGTGCAATACGTCACGGGAACGGATGGTCATGTTTACATCCTTATTTACCGGCACATGGATCTCGCGGACCACAAGGTCGTCATGTCCACGCTTGTCTTCGAAGTTGAAGCCCAGCGTATTGGTCGAGATCTCGTCGATGAAGCTCACATGGGTTTCTCCATACTCCATATCCGCTCCGGGGTAGCGTACGGTCCAGTCGAACTGTTTGCCGTTCACTTCAATCTGAATGGAATCTTCCGGAGCCTCGTCCATGATATTGTGCCAAACCCCTACTCCGTCAAATACCAGCAGCGTAAGCACCACCGCCGGGACAACGGTCCACACCACTTCCAGACGGTTGTTGTGCGGATAGTAGAGTGCCTTACGGCCCGGCTTGGCCTGATAGCGCCAAGCGTAGTAAAACAGAAGGATATTGGTGAGCACCGTCACGAAAAGCGCGATGCCCATCGTGTTTCTCATCATCCGGTCAATCTCGAGCCCATGCTCAGAGACTGCCGGCTGGAAAAAAATCAGGTGTTCACTCCAGGCCTGGGTCGAAGCGTAGGCGGCAATTAAGCCGCCAACCAGAAAGACCATAAACAGACCCGCGTTGATCTTATTGGGATTCCAGCTCCCAAAAGGATCAATTTCCTTTAGGCGTAGAATCAGATACAGGTTCAGGGACACCAGAAGCAAAATGATGCCCAGAAAGACCTGCGCGACGGAAATCAGCGTAGTTCCATCCATGTAACTAGATACCTCTGTTAAAAAACTGCGTGAGAAAGCAAGTTAAGAAATAACTCCGGCAGACCTGAAATGTTAGGCAATAGGGGGATTAAACCTCCCCCGTCGTATGATGCAGGCTCTCTTCCAGATAGGGGTGCTTTTGCGGGACCAGATTCGCTCGGGTAAGCGCAGTAAACACCACAAACAAGAAGAGCCCCAGGAAGGTCATGAAGGTTCCCACCTCAATCAGGCTGATACCAGGATTGTACCCAACAGCACCGGGCATCACCATCAGGAAGAGGTCATGCCAGTGACCGTACAGCAAAATCACTCCTACGGGAATGAATACCGAGAAGGTCCGCTTGGCATTCCGGGTCATCAAGGCCAGGAAAGGAACAAAGAAGTTCACCAGAACATTGAAGTAGAAGAAGAAAGAGTAGCCTAGATAGGCATGGTCTTCCACACGGTAACGCTTCACATAGTAGATCCCTTCCTCAGGAATATTGGAGTACCAGATGAGCAGGTATTGCGCCACCCATATATAGGCCCAAAAGACCGAGAAACCAAATACGTATTTTCCGATGTCGTGGAAGTGGGCATCATTGACGTAGGACATGTAGCCCTGCTTCTTGAGAAACACCAGAATCAGATAGATGGTCACCATGGCCGAAACCATTGATCCGGCAAAAATGTAGATCCCAAAAATGGTACTGAACCAGTGGGGCTCCAGTGACTTCACCCAATCGATGGCAAAAAGGCTATAGGAAATAGCGAAGAAGATGATAAACACCGCAGAGATAACTTCCGCGCGCTTGAAGTGAAACAGGCCACCTTCCTGATCCTGGGCCAGCGAAAGCTTCCGTAGGTACCAGGCCGCACCGAACCATCCCCCAAAGAAGATCAGGTTACGGATGATAAAACCGCCCTCATTCAGGTAGGCACGCTTCTCGTCAATCAGAGCATCAACCCCGGGCTCCAGATGAGCCCATTCGAAGAGGTGATCCAGGAAAAAGAAAAGCGCAGCAAAGGAAACGACTGCCACAGGCAGGTAAGAGGTAATCGCCTCCGGCACCCGGCGGATCGCCGTCTGCCAGCCCGCATTCCCTACCCGGTGAATGGCCAGGAAGAACAAAGCCCCCATGGTAATCGTCATGAAGTACAACGCACCAATGAGCACGTTGGCGAGGATGCGCTTGCCCGTGGTCGGGGCTTCATGACCGTGGCCGTGGGTGTCGGCCACAGGGTGAACATCACCCTGCTCTATCACAACCGCAGCATGCTCAGCGTCATGGGCGGCAGTGCCAGACTGGTCCGAGAAGAAAATGCCCGCCAGCAGCAGGACGATTCCCACCCCGATCAGACCGAATACGATGTTGCGATACCGGCCGGTAAACTCAAACCGCTCGCTCAATTGTTCCGGAGTAAAATGTGCAGATGCCAATGTCTTAGCGTTTGAAGGTTGATCGTCGGATGAGGCCAGGCTTATTGCTGCTGACCCAGCTTTTGGAATTCACGGATGTAGCAGATCACTTCCCAGCGCTGCTGAGGGGTGATTTGGGAGGCGTAGGAACCCATCAGACCCTTACCATGGGTGATGGAGTGGAACATATTCCCCTCCGTGATTGTGGGACGGTCCGCATAGGCTGGCACCGTCGGATAGACCCCCTGAGATACCAGAATGCCGTTCCCCTTGCCGTTGGCGCCGTGGCACATCACACAGTAGATCTCGTACACCTCTTTGCCCCGCAAAAAGCTGGTTTCGGAGCAATCGTACCCCTTTTCGTTGGTAGCCGGGTCATTCAGCGGGCTTCTGACATTCGCGCCTGCGGCCTCGTAATCCCCGGTGGGATCGGTGTAGGGATAGGGGCTGTATGCCTCCTCGATGTACCAGGACTCAGAACGCGGCACGGTGCCTTTCGGCGCCGTTTGCGCAGCAAGCCCATTGTCAAAATATCGGGGCTTGTCGATTCCGTCTCCCACTGCAGCGTAGTTGCCCCCTATAGAAGTGCTGTAGTCTGTCTGAGAATAGGGCTCCAGTGGGAGGGAGTTGTACATGTTGGGTGCGTACTCGATGTTGCGCACCGACTTGTCGTTGTAACAGCCGGAGAAGGCCAGTGCCACGAGGACCAGCAGGCTTATCCGGGAGGTAATGTATGTGATCTTGACCATGAGGCTTAGACTTCTTTTTCGGTTATTTCATAGGCCCCGTTCGCTTCGAACACACTGCGGATAGCCTGCTCGTCGGTGATACGGGTTTTGTCGATGGCCACGACGAAGACGTCGTCGGTCTGCCGGTCGTCCATCAGGACCGCCTTCTTGCCCGGCCAGTACTGCCCCACTACGAGGAAGGTCAGCACCATGCCGTGCGCAGCGAAAAGGACCGTCAGCTCGAAAGAGATCGGCACAAAGTCAGGCCAGGCCAGTGAGGGCTTACCCCCGATGTTCATCGGCCAGATGACTCCGAAGACCAGACCCATCAACAGCAGAGCCGTCATCAGACCCATCGCACCGTAGATGAAGGAAGCCACCGTCAGGCGGGTGCGCTTAATGTTCAATAGCGGCTCAATGCCGTGGATCGGGAAAGGCGAATAGACGTCATAGACGGGCACTTCGTCTTTCTGCAACTGCCCGAGCGCCTCCAGCAGCTTGTCCGGGTCCCAGAACTTACCTAACAAAAATTGCTTATTGCTCATTGTTCTTTGCTTCGTTGGAGGAGATAGGGATTAGGCCGATACAGATTCAGAAGTCCCGGATTCGCCAGCCTCCAGGTGGGCAGGCTTCTTAGGATGGTGTAGCAAGGTCTTCACCTCAAACATATTCACCACCGGCAGGAACTTCGAAAACAGGAAGAAACAGAACATAAAGAGACCGAAGGTCCCGATAAAAATCCCTGCTTCTACCCAAGTGGGCACGTAGCTGGCCCAACTCGAAGGCAGAAAGTCCCGATGGAGCGAGGTGACGATGATCACAAAGCGCTCGAACCACATCCCCACGTTGATGAAAATGGAGATGATAAAGGTGATGACCATATTGGTCCGGATCTTCTTAAACCAGAAGAGCTGCGGCGTGATCACATTACAGGTAAACATGATCCAGTAGGACCAGCCGAAAGGCCCG
Organism: Bacteroidota bacterium; assembly: GCA_003696875.1. Classification (GTDB taxonomy): domain Bacteria; phylum Bacteroidota; class Bacteroidia; order J057; family J057; genus RFHL01. Next base: position 13,578 of record RFHL01000066.1, read on the forward strand.
AACGCCCGGTTGATAAAGATGTAGCGCTCCCAGAGAGAACCGGAGTACCAGGCGATGAAAAACTCAGTCATGTAGGCAAAGCCCACCAAGGAACCCGTCGCAATGACGATCTTGGCGATGGACTCCATGTGGTCCATCGTGATGTAATTCTCCAGTTTGTACACCTTGCGGGTCACGATCATCAGGGTCTGTACCATCCCGAACCCGGAGAAGATGGCCCCAGCCACGAAGTAGGGGGGGAAGATGGTGGTGTGCCAGCCGGGAATCACCGAGGTGGCGAAGTCCATCGATACGATGGAGTGAACCGACAAAACCAGCGGGGTAGCCAGACCAGAAAGGATCAGCGAGATGATCTCAAAGCGCGACCAGTTGCGGCTGGAACCTTCCCAACCAAAGGCCATACCCCCGTAGATGGCAGCTGCGACCTTGCGGCCGGCGCGGGCCATCCGGTCCCGGATGGTGGCAAAGTCAGGAATCATCCCCAGGTACCAGAAGACCAGTGAGACGGTCAGATAGGTCGAGATGGCGAACACGTCCCAAAGCAGGGGCGAGTTGAAGTTGACCCAGAGCGAACCGCGGGTGTTGGGCAGCGGGAGGAACCACAGGCCCAGCCAGGGCCGGCCCATGTGCAGGATCGGAAAGAGTCCGGCACAGAGCACGGCAAAGATCGTCATGGCCTCCGACGCCCGGTTGATGGAGTTGCGCCATTCCTGACGGAAGAGCAGCAGCACCGCCGAGATGAGCGTACCGGCGTGACCGATACCGACCCAGAAGACGAAGTTGGTAATGTCAAAGGCCCAACCTACGGTGGGGTTCAAGCCCCAAGTACCGATGCCTTTCCACATGGTCCAGCCGATCAGGGCAAAACCAATGGTCATGACCAGTCCCGAGAAGGCCGTGGCTGCCAACCAGATCGGATTGGGCTTGGACTCGATCGGACGGGTGATGTCCTCCGTGATCTTGCCGTAGGTTTCGGTATTGGTAACCCACTTCTGACGAATGGGCGATCTAACGTGGCTCATATGCGCTTAATGATCAGATATTCAACGGTCTGTTTGTGTCTATACGGTCAAAAAGGGAGCATCCTCCTGTGGACATCACCCATAGGTCTGTACCTCCTTACGGGCGGCTTCTTTGGCTTCGGTTTCTTCCTTGGTCCGGTTGCGCACCAGGGCTTGGTACTGCACCGAGGGCAGGGTCTTGATGTCCTCGATCACTGCATAGCTGCGCGCCTCGCGGTAGGCCTTGGAAACGGCGCTGTTGGGATCGTTGAAGTCTCCAAAGACGATGGCTCCGGTCGGGCAGGACTGCTGACAAGCCGTTTTGACGGCTCCATCCTCCGGCTTGGCGAAGGTGCTCTTGGCATTCACCTTGGCGCGGAGCTTCCCTTCCTGCAGACGCTGAACACAGAAGGAGCACTTCTCCATCACCCCACGGAAACGCACAGTTACGTCCGGGTTCAGAGCCAGACGGCCCAGATCATTGTGGGTGTGGAAGTCACCAAACTTGTCCTTGTCATTCCAGTAGTTGAACCAGTTGAAGCGACGCACTTTGTAGGGGCAGTTGTTGGCGCAGTAGCGCGTCCCCACACAGCGGTTGTACGACATCTGGTTGAGGCCCTCATCACTGTGGATGGTGGCCAATACCGGGCAGACGGTCTCACAAGGGGCGTTGTCACAGTGCTGGCAAAGCATCGGCTGGAAAACCACATCGGGATTGTCCTGAGGGCCACTGTAGTAGCGGTCCAGACGGATCCAATGCATGTTGCGGCGCTGCCGCACTTCGTTTTTGCCCACCACCGGTACATTGTTCTCTGCGTGACAAGCGACCACACAAGCGCCGCAACCGGTACACTTGTTCAAGTCGATGGCCATCTTCCAGTGGATCTTCATGCCGCTCTCGGGATCGTCAAAGTGAGAATCCCAAAGGGTCACGAGGTGCTGCTTGCGCTCTTCGCGCGCTTGCACGCGCTTTTTATAAGTACCGTCGGTGTAGTTGGCGTACGTTGTCTCCTCAATGATCCGCTCGGTACGATCATAGTCGTTACCGAACTGTACGCCCTTGGCGGGATCGTAAAGGGTATCGAAGGTCTGCGTCAGAGCCAACGGGTAGGTCTGCCCGGTCCGGGAAACCGATACCCCACTGGCGCTATAAGCGACTGCTCCGTTGACCATGCTGGTCAGGAGGTAGGCATTGGCGCCAGCGACCTTGGTGCCACCGGTGTTGGTGCCATTGGCACGCTTGGCCACACGACCGGCGTGGGTGCGACCATAGCCCAGGGCAAGCCCCAGGGTGTTTCGCGCCTGACCGGGTTGTACCACCACAGGCACATTCATCTCATGCCCCCCTACGCTCACCGTCACCACATCGCCATTGTTCAGGCCACTGCGCTGGTGGTAGTCGTAGGGAATGGTCAGGTAGTTGTCCCAGCACACGCGGGTGATGGGATCGGGCAGTTCTTGCAGCCAGGGGTTGTTGGCGTACTTACCGTCGCCGATCGCGACGGAAGCATAGGCCTGGATTTCAAAAGCGTCCTCGGCAGGCGTCATCGTGAAGCCTTCCTGCAGGCGGGCCGCCATCTCGTTGTAGGTGGCCGCCTCTACGCTGAAGGTGGCCGCGGTACCCGCCGCCTCGCGGGTAAAGACGCCCTTGCGCAGACTCTCATTCCAGAAGGAGCGAAAGTCGCCATCACCACTGTACATATTGGCCTCCCAATAGCCTTTGAGGTAATCGGCAAAAGACTGGTCATTGCCACTCCACTTCAGGAAGGTATCCTCGGCCTGACGGGTATCGAAGATGGGGTGAATCGTCGGCTGCATCAGGCTAAAATGCCCCTCAGTTTGCTGCGCATCGCCCCATGACTCCAGAAAATGGTGCGTAGCAGCCGTATATTGGCACAGCACCGACGTTTCGTCGGTCTTGCTCGTCATGGCGACACTCAGGCCCACGTTGGGGAGCAGTTCAGCCAGTTCGGCGCCAAAAGGGGAGCCGTAGACGGGGTTGGCATCCAGGAACAGAACAGCGTCTACACTGCCATCGCGCAGCTCAGACACAAGCTCGGCCATAGCGGCGTCGTCGCTCTCCTGATAGTAGGCCGGATTGGCGATGTCCAGCGTCTTGCCATAGTTGCCGAGCATGTTGTTGATACCGGCCACGACCAGCTGCTGGGCGATGTCGTTGGTGCCACACACGACCAGCGAACGACCGGCAAACTGTACCAGATCGTCGGCAGCCTTATCCAGGCCGCTCATGGCTACATCGTAGGCGGGCACACCCGCGATCTGGGGCTTGCCCAGTCGGGAGGCCACTTTATTGAAGAGATTCAGCAGGGCTACGCCTTGCTGAGAGGGATTCAGAGGAAAGCGCAGATCAGCCTTGGCACCCGTGATGGACATCAGGGACTCAAACTGCAGGTGCCGGGACATGGGCTGATCCGGGTCGCGGTTGACCATGTAGCTGGCCGCAAACTCGACCGGGGAGAGCCAGGTACCCAGGAAGTCAGCCGAGAAGCTGACAATCGCCATCGCCTGATCAAAGCGATAGGCGGGCAGGGCGCGCTTGCCAAAGGCCATTTCATGGGCCGAGGCGAGGGCCGAAGCCGACACCGGCTGAAACCCGACCTGCTTACCATCAGCAAAAGAAGCCAGAAAATCCGCCACGATCTGGTTGCGGGAGGGACTCCGGAAAGCGCCGGAGACCACGCGCACCTTACCGCCATTGGCGCGGATTTGATCCAGACGCGCCATCACATCGCCATCCAGGTCGCCCCATTGTACGGGATTGGAGCCCTTCAAGGGGCTGCGCAGCCGGTCAATGTCGTACATATTGAGCAGAGAAGCCTGCCCGATGGCGGAGAGCCCGCTCTTGGTCAAGGGAGAATCAGGATTACCTTCCAGCTTGATGGGACGGCCTTCCCGGGTCTTGACCAACACCGGTACCCCCTCCGCTGTCGTAGACGCATACCAGTTGGCGACACCGGGGATGATATCGTCAGGCTTGTTGACGTAGGGAATCGCCTTCTTGACGGGGCCTTCCGCACAGGCGGCCAGGGCCGCCGCGCTCAGGCCAAAGCCAAGCACTTTCAAGAAGTCACGGCGATTGGAGGAAAGATCCATGTCTTCCTCCGATGCCCCGGCCAGGGCATCTTCGATCGATATATCCGTGGGAAACTCCGATTGCGCCTCTGCCAGAAACTCGGGGGTCTGCTCCAGCTCTTCCAGCCCTCTCCAATATTTAGGCTTGCCCATATTCTTATGCTGATTTGTAAGAGTTTTTCAGAATAAAGCAGAGCGGGAAGCCCCGCCCTGCATACCAATTAATAGTGGCAACGGGCACAGTTAAGCCCACCCATATCTTCTACTGTGTAAGGGGTAGTCTCACCCAGCGACTTTACTTTTTCTTGCCGGTGGCAGCTGATACACCAGCCCATGCCCAGGTTGCTGTATTGGTACACCACCTCCATTTCCTCGACCGGGCCGTGGCAGGTCTGGCACTCAATATTGCCTACCGTCACGTGTTGAGCGTGGTTAAAATAGGCATGATCGGGCAGGTTGTGGATCCGGACCCACTCAATGGGCTGAGGCTCCTTGGTATAAGCGGCCTCATTGGGATCGTATCCGGCCGCTTCATAGATCTTGGCGATCTCCTCGGTTCCGTATTGGGCCCCTTGCTGAATGGCCTTGTGGCAGTTCATGCAGACGTTGACCGACGGGATCCAAGCACTCTTGGACTTGGACGCACCCGAGTGGCAATACTGGCAATTAATTTGATAGGTACCGGCGTGGGTTTTGTGGCTGAACTTGATCGGCTGCTCGGGCATATA
>RFHL01000796.1 GCA_003696875.1 Bacteroidota bacterium
TACCCGCCAGCGGCCGCCCCGCCGCATCGGCTGTGGCCAGACCTTGATGGTCGCTGGGGGAGCCTCCCCCGAAGCCAGCAAGGCCTCGACTTGGGCAAAGCCATCCCCCTCCCCACCCCGGTACGGGGCCTGCGCCAGGCCACTGCTCCAGAGCAACAGCCCCATCACCAAACTCATATATCCCCAGACTAGCTGTTTCATCGGTTTTGCTTACCAAAGGGTATGGCCAGAGCGGGCCCCGCGCCCGCCGCTGGTATTGCGGCGCTGGGCCGGCGCCAGATAGATATAAAAGCGATCCGATACCGCCAAATCCCGAAAAGCACCTACGATGCCGCTATTCCAGCCGCCGCCCCGGTAGCCGCCGCCCGCCAGGGGCCAGTCAGGCACATCGGCCTCACCGGCATAGGTGAGCATGCCATCGCCATGCGTCCCCCTAAAGGCCAGGCCACTGCTGTCGAGGGGCACCACCATTTCCCAGAGGTTACCGCTCAGCTCCCGGGCTCCGTAGTAGCCCGCCCCGGCTTGCAGGCGACCGCTCGCCGCATTCGCCCCAAATCCCGCCCGGAGGGGCCCCTGCGGGCCCTGGTAGCCATGACTCGCCAGCCCCGCCGTGGCGGTGGCGATCTCGGCCACGGTTTCGGCGGCGGTGCCGTCCTGGAGTGGGGTGTTGGCGTCGACGGCCTGCGCCGTCCCCCAGGCAAATTCGCCGGGCAGGGGAAGCGCGGGCCCCCGGCAGGCTTTCTCAAATTCCAGCTCCGTCATCGGCCGCAGCCCGGCCCAGTCCAGATAGGCGAGCAGATCACCCCAGGAGAGAAAGTTGCAGGCCCGGTTTTGGCCATCGGCAGGACCATTGATGAGGCCATCCCCATCGGCATCGCAGCCGTAGCGCGCCGGCTCCCCAAACTGCGCGGGGCTGGCTACTGCCACCCCGTTGCGAAAGGCCGGAAAACCCGCCGGCATCAGGGCGAGGGTGCCCACCGGGGATTGGGGAGGGATCGCCGTGCGGGCAGCCTGCCCGTCCGGGCTCAGGCTGGAGAGAAAGGCCGCATACTGGGCCTGTCCCAACTCGTACTTCATCAGGTAAAAGCCCGCATAGCCTTTGGGAAAGGCAGCCGGCAGGTCGCCGGCAGGGCGATAGGTGCTGTCGCTCCACAACTGCTGCGGCCCTACCGGCAGGCTGTCCTCACTGGCGATGCGCCAGGGGGCGCCGGTGTCCCCCGCCTGCAGGCGATAGTAGCTGCTGCTATCCCCCACCCAAAAGGCTCCCTCGGGCACCCACACCATCTCGATGCCCATCACCTGCACCCGCACCGAGGCCGGCCCCAGGGGCATGTCCAGGTGAACCTCAACCAAAGCCGGGCCGGCCGGGCCATTGCCGGGCTGGGCCCGGCTGAGCATGAGCCCCCGCCCGTCCCGGGCGGCCTGCACGCGCAGGTTGCCACTCAGGACGGCATGCGCGCCGCTGTCGGCGCGCAGGGGCAGGTGAGCCCATACCCCCAGCGGATCCAGGTACTTGGCAAAGAGCCAAACGGCATCATGGTTGCCGGGCGCAGTGTCGGCCGGCAAGGCCCAGCTCCCTTCCCAGCTGACTTCTACCCGCAAGGTAATGGGATCTACCAGCGAAAGCCCCCCCAACTGTAAATTGTGCGCCGGGAGAGAGCTGATTCCGAATAGAACAAACAGGCTAAAAAGCCACAAAGAGAGGTGTTTCATAAAACATGAGGTCGGTTTCCGGACGGGCACGCTCGGCTTACAGGGCCCGATTGTCCACAAAGCGAGCCGTCCGCTCGTCCTGAATCGGTCCGCTCCAGTTCAGCCCAAAACCAAAGTCATAGGCGTGACCATCGGCATCGCGATATACCTCCAGGTCAAAAGGAACATCTTCGGCGTTGCGCTCAACCGTGGCCATATCAGCCGGCATCTGCATAGGCAGCAAGGCCGAGGGTTCGGCTTTGCCAGACAGCAAATCGAAAAGGGCCTGATCCTGCACCCCAAAGTTGAGGAGTATAGCCGAAGCCGCCGGTTCTACCTCGCTGAAGACCATAGGATTGCTGCCCGTCACCGAGACGATGACGGGTTTGCCCTGCATGAGCGCCCGGGTGGTGGCGACGAGTTCGGCATCGCTATGGTTAGGGGTGGTGGTGCTTTTGCCGCGATAGCTGCGGTTGGTGAAGTCCTCCAGCGGGTCGCCCCCCGCGATGCTTACCTCCCGGGCCTCGGTGGCGGTATAGTCACCGTACTGGAGGCTGATCGGAATGTAGCCGTTGCCCCCAGCGGCAGCATCGGCGCGATCATAGCCGGTACTGGCCTGAGGGTTTTGGATAAAGACGAGGGCGACCTCGGCCTCGGCCGGATCGTCGGTGACCTGGAAGTACTTCTCCAGCTGGGTGATGTCCACCGGATAGCCGGTGGAGGCGGGTGTCTCCATGCCCAGGAAGTTGCGGCTGGCCGGTACGTAGCGCTTGGGCACATACACCTTGGTCTTCTCAGCCAATGGCAGGACCTGTGCCTGGTTTTTGAGCAGTACCACAGACTTGAGCTGGGCCTCATAGCCGGCCGTCATGAAGGCAGGTTTGCCTACCGTAGCCTCGGTTTCAGCCACATCCAGATAGGGGTTTTCAAACAGGCCGGTCCGGAAAATGTTGATCAGGAGCCGAACGGCCGATTCCTCCATGCGCGCCCGCATGGCTGCTTCGCCCAGCTCCGCCACGCCTTTTTGGTAGGCCTCCAGGATGGGCTTTGCCTCATTGTTGCCGCCAAACTGGTCGACCCCGACCCGGATGAGCTTGTAGTGCCGATCGGCTTCCGAAAGGCCCTCGACGCCCCAGCAGTGGCCGTCCACAAAGACGTCGATCTGGTTGTGATCGCGTGTGACACCCCAATCCGTACAAATGACGCCCTCATAGCCATACTCCCCGCGCAACAAAACGGAGATCAGGTATTCGCTGAAGGCATTGCCGACATTCTCTCCGTTGACGGGGTCTTGGTTCCACGAAATGGTATAGTAAGGCATGACCGCTGAGGCCATCCCCGTAGGGCCACTGAGCTTGAAGGCCCCTTCGGTAAAGGGCAGCAGATGTTCGTCAAAATTGTCGCCGGGATAGACGGCATACTTGCCGGAGCCGTAGTGGGCATCGCGACCCGCTTCTCCAGAGCCTCCCCCGGGCCAGTGCTTGACCATGGCATTGACACTGTGAAAGCCCCAGCCGCCGGCTAGGGCCTGCGGGCCCTCGGAGGTCTGGAAGCCATCGCAATAGGCCCGGGCCATGGCGGCCGAGAGCTTGGAGCTCTCCCCAAAGGTACCACTGAAGCGCATCCAGCGCGGCTCAGTAGCGATGTCGATCTGGGGCGAGAGGGCGGTGGCGATGCCCAGGCCGCGGTACTCTTGCGAGGCGATGCGCCCAAAATGCTCGACCAACTCCGGGTCGAAAGTGGCGGCCAGCCCCAGCGGGCTGGGCCACATGGAGATGTCGCCACCCGCGGCGGCATCATACTCCGCCCGGGCCCGGGTGCCGTGCCGGGGGTCGGAGCTGTTGTTGGCGGGGATGCCCAGGCCCACGCTCTCGCAAAAGGCCTGTACCTTGTTGTTCCACTGCGCGGCGACGGCCGGGCTCTTCACCGTTGTGATCAGTACGTGCCGCAGATGGTCCTCAGCGAGGAACTTCTTCTGCTGATCGGTCAGGTCGCTGGGGTCGGTTACCCCCTCGGTGTAGGGCTGCCCATCGTAGGTGCCGGCAAAGTAACCGCCCGCCCGGGCGGGGATGGCCTGGTGGGCCGAGTAGAGCATCAACCCGGCCATTTCCTCGACGGAAAGCTGCCCCGCCAAATCCTGGGCCCGCTCCGCAAAGGGGAGGCGCCAGTCTTCGTAGGGATCAAGCTGGCCGTTGCGGTTGAGGTCCTTGAAGGCGTAGCGGTCTGCGGTGAGGATCTGTACACCTGAGGCCGGGTCATACCCCAGGATCGGGCCCCCGGTGTTTTGGATCAGGTGGAAGCCGTCCTTTTCGGTTTCGGTCCACTTGGGGCCACAGCTGCTCAAGCCGAGCAGCAGGAGGGGGAGCATCGGTAGTAGTAGTGATTTCATTGAAAAAAGTTGGTGAGTCAGAGAAGCAATAATACGGATTCTGCCGGCAAGGCGGAAGGCGGACTGGGGCCTCGTTTGGGATTTCGGGTCAAAATCCCTTCTACACGCAAGGCCGCAGGACGGATGGTCGGGACAGGTCGCGACCTGTCCCGACCGGATTTTCGCCTGTGGCGGGGCCTGCCATAAGATGCTTCGGTTCCCTCAGCATGACAGGAGAGGGGGAATAGTCAAAGTATTGGCCAACACACCCTTCCCTGAGGGTGGCAGGCTGAACCGGCGGCGATGGCTTTGTGCGGCGTCAGGGCTCCGGAGGGCTTGGTCCGAAGCGGAGCGGAGGACCGATCCCGCCTTGCGGGAGAGCCCGGAGGAGCCCGACGGCGGAGGCCGGGTTTTCCAGGCCGAAGCCGGGACGCCCTCCCAGAATTCTCACGCTCAGGCCAGGGCCATGATTTATTTTTGTACTTTTGGATGCCCTGGCAGGCGTTATTCAGATGTTGTACCCTTTTGTTTTACCCTTTTCCTAGTTTGTATCGGCATGAGTATTCTTCGCACCCTTCTCCTCCTGTCGGGCCTGGGACCGGCCTTGCTGCTGGCCCAATCGGTTCGCATTCCGGCCACGCACACGCATATCGAAAAAGAGGGCGAAAGCCTCTACGTCAACTACAATGGCACCCAGATCCCGGAAGATCTGTCTCCGCCGGTCTTTACCCTGGAGGAGGCCTATGGCAATCCGAAGGGCACCCGCAAGGGAATCGATTTTGATTTTGGGCCGCGGGGCCTGGAGGGCACGCTGTACTATGGGTTCGTTCCCTACGGGGACTCGAAGCATCCCCAGCCGGTCTATTTCCGCAAATCGGTGGCGATCAAGGAGGGCAAAGCGAGTATCAACATTGCTGACGACCTGCAGGGTCGCTATGACATGGTGGGCTGGGAAGAAAAGGAGCAGGGGACGCTAGGCTTTCGGGTGGTGGCAACGAATGGCCTCCTTCTCTACGATGGCCGGGTGTCCTTCACGGGCAACGGCCCCTTTAAGGTGGGGGAGACCATCGTGGAGGGACCATTTGTAACCTGTGTGCGGCCGGATGGGGCGACGATTTGGTTTCAGACCAATGCGCGAACCAAGGCGCAGGTGGAGGTCGACGGGAGGGTGTTTGAGTCGGAGAAGAAAGACACCCGCCACGAGATTGTGGTGGAAGGGCTGCAAGCGGCGACGGACTATGCCTATACGGTGCGATGCGGGGCGGTCAGCCAGACCTTCGGTTTCCGGACGGCGCCCGCGCCGGGGAGCCGCTCGGCCTTTACCTTTGCCTATGCCAGCGACTCGCGGAGTGGACAAGGCGGCGGCGAGCGCAATGTCTATGGGGCCAATTACTACATCATGAAGAAAATCATGGCCCTGGCCACCTTCAAGGAGACGGCCTTCTTTCAGTTTAGCGGCGACCTGATCAATGGCTACCTCACCAGTGTTCAGGAGATCGACCTGCAGTACGCCAACTGGAAGCGGGCGGTGGAGCCCTATGGCCACTACCTGCCGATCTACATCAGTATGGGCAACCATGAAGCCCTTTCACGCGGCTTCTCGGACGGGGGCTCGACCTGGATCACCGTCGATCGCTTTCCCTATGAGGAGGAATCGGCGGAGGCCGTCTTTGCCCGCCACTTTGTCAATCCTCGTAACGGGCCCCAGAGTGAAGACGGGGCGGCTTATGACCCGGACCCCAAGCGGCAGGATTTCCCCTCCTATGAGGAAAATGTCTTTTCCTATACCTACGACAACCTGGCCGTGATCGTCCTCAACTCGGACTACTGGTATACCCCCAATGCCAAGGCCATCCCCCTGGTGGGGGGCAATCCCCATGCCTACATCATGGATCAGCAACTGGCCTGGCTGGAGACGACCCTGGCGGCATACGAAAACAATCCCAACATTGACCATGTCTTCCTGACGCTGCACACACCTTTCTTCCCCAATGGGGGGCACGTGCGAGACGACATGTGGTATGGTGGCAGCAACCAGGTGCGCCCTTTTGTGGCCGGAAAAGGCCTGCCCAAGGGCATCATTGAGCGACGGGATCAGTTGCTGGAACTCTTGGTAAACAAGAGTCAAAAGGTGCGGGCCATCATGACGGGCGACGAACACAACTATGCCCGCACCAAGGTGGGGCCCGAAACGCCGATCTATCCAGAAGACTACCCCGAGTCCCTCCGGATCCAGCTGAGCCGGACGATCTACCAGATCAACAATGGCGCAGCAGGGGCACCCTATTACGCACAGGAGGAAACCCCCTGGACGCCCTTTGTGAGTGGCTTCACGACGCAGAATGCGGTCGTCTTCTTCCATGTGGAAGGCGACAAGATTGAGATGGAGGTACGCAATCCCGATACCCTGGAGCTGGTGGATGAGATGACGATAAAGTAGGAAGTGGGGAAGTGGGGGGACTCCTTCTGGTAGGCCCTTCCAGGATCTATTTCAAGTCTCATTGTAAAAACTCACATGAACGGTATGCGCTATCGCGGCGCAGGCGCCACCTGCATATATGTGCTGGCCCTGCTCGCCTGCGGCTCGCCGGAGGCGGATCGGCAGGGGCCGGCCGCGACGCATGATGCGGTGGTCATCGCGGCGCCAGACACGACGGCAGGCGCACGCCTGTATCAGGCTCATTGCGCGGCTTGCCACATGGCCAAGGGGGGCGGTGTCCCCGGCCTGAATCCACCCTTGCGGCAGACCGATTGGGTGACGGGCGCCCCGGAGCAGCTGATCCGCATCGTGCTGGAAGGTCAAAGTGGTCCCATCGAGGTGAATGGCCAAGCCTATGACAGCCAGATGCCGGGCTTCCCGCATTTGGGCGATACGGTCGTGGCCCAGTTGCTGAGCTATGTGCGAACAAGCTTCGGCAACTCCGCCTCGCCGATTGAGGGGAAGATGGTATCAGACGCTCGGGTAAACTTAGCGCCAAAGGAAGATTGATCGCATTTTGCAAATTGCAAATATTGTTTTTAGAGGTTTGTTATTCAGTAATTTATAGTTCCTGGATATCCCCGTGAAAAGTTCGGAGGAAAGTCGTATCACGCACAGGGCGAAGTATCCTGACCGGGAAGGAGGGCTACCACAGCCTTCCGTCCAAAAATTCCAGGCAAGGCTAAGCCTCTTCTTCTCCAAAAGGGAGTTCTAATCGCCCGGGCTACCACGAACGATTGGACCAGCAAGCTGGCGCCGGGTAGATCTGCGCTTCCCGACGGGGCAAGCCCGTCAGCATCTCAGCGATGGTGTGTCCATGGCCCACCGGCTGCCAGGCTGGGACGAGATCAGCCAGGGGCGCCAATACAAACTCTCGCTCGGCAAAGCGCGGATGGGGCAGGTGCAGCGTCTCGGTTTGGCACTGCTGCTCATGGTAGGCGATCAAGTCAAGGTCGATCAGGCGCGGGCCCCAGCGCTGGGCGCGGAGGCGGCCCATACGGGCCTCGGTATCCAGGAGTAGGTCAAGGAGGTCCTCGGGACCGGCGTCGGTGCTCAGCTCACAAACAGCATTGAGAAACCAGTCCTGCTCGGTGATGCCCCAGGGCGGAGTGCGATACAGGGCGGAGCGGCGAAGGACACGAACCCCAACGGCGGCCAAGAGGTCGCAGGCAGTGCAGAGGTTTTGGGCTTTGTCGCCGAGGTTGGAGCCGAGGGCTATGAGGACCATGGCGGCGAAGATACGAAAGGTGTGAAACTGAGAAGAAGGATGTTTCGGGCTTTCCAAATGTCGGTACTTCTACACCGCCTCCCGGCCGGGAAGGCCGGGCTACCTCAGACTTTTGCCCTATATTTGCCTGGCCTCTCCACCTGGAAAGGTTTTCACCTTTAGTCCTTATCCATGCGTTTCTTTCGCAGTTTTCTTGCCAGCCTGCTTGCCTTCCTCGTAGGCATGCTCATCCTGATTCCGGTGCTTTTTCTGCTCCTTGGAGGCCTGATCGCCGCACTGGGCGGCGGTGCCCAAGTAGTAGAGGTGCAACCTCATAGTATCCTGCATATCAAGCTCGAAAGCCCCGTGTACGAATACGAACCCGAAGGCCCCTCGGGTATAGACCTGAGCCGCTTTCTGCCGGGGGCCAACGACAACCGGATCACGGGTCTGTATGAAACCCTCACCGATCTGGACCGCGCTATTTCCGATCCGAACATTGACGGCATCTACCTCAACCTGGGAGGTAGCGTGGCTACCGGCTGGAGCAGCTTGCAAGACCTGCATGCGGGCCTGAGTGCCTTCCGGCGATCGGGCAAGTTTGTCTATGCCTTCGGGCCGGTCTGGAACGAAAAAGCCTA
>RFHL01000797.1 GCA_003696875.1 Bacteroidota bacterium
GCTTTATATTTGTAATAACAGAAAGGCGCCTGTTCTTATGATTTTGCTAATCCCCAGGTGACTGAACGATCTTTCTCCATTCTAGCGTACCCTGTAGGGTGATGAAACTGGCAGCCATGCCCTCTGGTCTCGGGGGTGAGGAAACGGAAAAAAGTCGTTCGCGACCTAACCACCTCGTGAAGGTTCGAATCCTTCCCCTACAGCACTTCAAGCAGAAATCCTTCCCGAAATCGGGAAGGATTTTTCTTTTGGCTCAGGACTCAACGTCCTGATCCTTATTCATACGCTTCCGCAGGATCTCCACATCCTGCTCCAGTTTGCGCAGGCTTTGGACTACATCGGCGGGATAGACCGCCGCACCCTGATTGCCCGGAGCCGGATTGCTGCCCCCGCTTCCGCCCTGTGGCCCCCGCACGCTCCCGGTCTGCTGTACCTCCGCACGTACCGCAGCGACCGCCTCGGCCTGGGTGGCCTGGGCCTTGACCATCTCCTCTTGCAGCTTGACCATCTTTTGCTCCACATCAAAAAGCTGCTGCGCTGCCGCCTGCCGGTTGCCTTCCAGATCTACCCGGAACTTGAACAGGCTGGCGGGAATCTCCAGGATCGCCTTGAGAAGCGAGACCGGAAACTTGATAAACTCCAGGGCCGAGCTGGGTTTGTTGAGGGCTATCTTCACGGGATAGCCCATCGCGCCAAAGGCAATGCTGAACTGGGTCTTGACCCAGGGCGCCTGGGGGATCGCGACAAAATGCAGCACCTTCGGGTGCGGCAGGGTCAGGATGGCGCGACTCTGCGAGACTTCCCCGACCATGAGATTCAGTTCACAGGGGGCCGGGGGGCGGCAGTAAATGCCGGCCATCCCAGAGGATTCTGACGTGTCTGTACGCGTTTCTTCCGTCAGGACCTTTGCCCGTAGCTCCAGTCCAGGATGTGCTTGCTTCAGGAGTTCAGTAAGGCCCGCCATGTCCCCCTCTTCATCAAATGGATCCACCTTTCCCTCAAACAACACTGTCTCCACGGGCCCCTCGGCACTGCGGGTGCCGGTCGGATCCCCAGGACGGGCCAGGATCTTGGTCAAAGACGATCCCAGGGTAATAGCCTGTTCCAAAAAGGCTCCGGTCTGATCATCGATCACCGTCCCCACACTCTTGAGCAGGCCATTTTCGTGAAACTCGACCGTGACATCATCATGCCGGAACCAGCCAGGGGCGTACGAAAACACATACCGCTGTTTGGGATCCGGAGCGATTTCGACCTCCCCCACCTCTAGCAGAAAGACAGAGGATTCGGCTTGCGTCCGCTTCTTGATGGTCAGGCTGACCAGACCACGCGGAAGATAATACCCATGCAGGTTGCCCTGCTGGGGGGCCAAAGAAGATGTCAAAAAGGTAGCCGCCATAGCTCAGTGGATCTTGATGATTCCCACAAGTTAGAAAATTAATCTCAAATCGCGTATGGGGTTTCGATAATTAAAACCAGGAGGGAAGCTACCTGCATATCCCTCATTGTCCAAACCTCTTCCCCTCTTAGGGGTGCCGATGCTGGGCCTGATACGCACCGATCGATAAGTAGACCTGATCCAGCATCCGGCTGCGCACATCTTCGTGCAGCAGCAGGCGGTTGCTGGCCTTGGGATAGGTCCGGTTGGAGAGGAAAATGAACACCAGATCGTAGGCCGGGTCTACCCACATACAGGTACCGGTAAAGCCGGTATGACCAAAGGTGCCAGCGGAGGAATAGGCCGAAGCCGGATTGGAGGCATGCATATCCGTTTCGGGCTTGTCCCATCCCAGCCCCCGGCGGCTGGTGGCGAGCTGCTTGCGGGTAAAGTAGGCGATGGTCTCCTTCTTCAGGAAGCGCCGGTCGCCATACAAGCCCCCGCGCTCCAGCATAAGCAGGAGCTTGGCCAGGTCATAGACATTGGAAAAGAGGCCGGCATGGCCTGCCACGCCGCCCAGCATGGCGGCGGTGGGATCGTGCACATAGCCCTGCACCACGGTCTGCCGCCATTCGGTATCCGACTCGGTCGGTGGACAGAGGGAGGTAAGCCGGTGCTCATGGGGGTTAAAACCCGTCCGGGCCATCCCCATTGGATCAAAAAACAAGCTCCGGCTGAGTTCGTCAAGGGGCTTACCGGTACGGGCTTCCAGGATCTTGCCCAGAATGATCATACCGATATCACTGTAGCGCACCCCTTCACTAGGCCGCAGGTCCAGTTCCCTGATTTGCTGCCAGACGACCTCGGGCAGGTCCTCGGTACCGTATAAGCCCGGGGCCACAGCCAGCTGGGCCGAGCGGGTAGCGCTGTAGCTGTAATACCGGGGATCCAGGATTTTCTTTTGCGGGTTGGCGTAGGTGACCCGGTAGAAAGGGTGCCAAGCCGGCAGGCGCGCATTGTGCTGTAGCAGCTGCCGGATGGTGATCTGCGCCTTGTTGGTTTGGGCGAGGTCGGGCAAATAGGTGTGAATGGGCACATCGAGGTCGAGCTGCCCGCGCTCTACCAGGGCCATGGTGGCCAGGGTGGTGGCAGCTACCTTGGTCAGGGAGGCCAGATCATAGATGTGGTCGTAGGGATCAATCCGGGGACTGGAACCCACGTACTCGGTCCGGCCAAAGCCTTTGTCATAAACGATTTTCCCCTCGCGCATAACGAGGATTTCACAGCCCGGCATAGCCCCGCGGCGAATGTAGGTCTGCGCCAGCGAATCAATGCGGCGGAGCAGACGGCTGTCCATCCCCACCCCTTCGGGGTCGGCATAGCCAAAGCGCACCGGAACCCGAATACTATAGCCCATCCCCTCCTTAAACTGGTCGGAGGCGGTGACGGGGAGCCGTCCACTCACCGGAATGCCTCCAAAGATCGCCGCTGCAGCGGCTTCCTGGGCCTCGGGCACCTCTTCGTAAGCCATCACAATGGCCTCTTCCTGGCCAAATGTACGCAGAGCATAGGGGCTTCCGAAGAGGGTCAGCACAGTGTGCAGATCGGTGCGGCGAGCAAGCTCCTCGCACAGCATCTCAGTCGAGGCCTTTACCCCAAAGTTTCGCGAGGCATAAGGTGACATATCAAACAGGCCGACGATGGCGGTATTGTAGCCCTGCAGGCGCGCGAGCACCTGATCCATCTCCGCCCGCGAAAATCCCTGGCGCAGGTAAAAGGGCGTCAGCCCGGCGTAGGTGCGCAAGCGGGTGTAAAAGGGGCTGTCGCTGGAACCTCCGATCTGGACATAGGCGATCTTTCGCTCTTCCAGGCGGCGCAGGGGCAGCAGCTGCTGCTCATTGCGGGGAATGGTGATGGCCGCTTCGTAGAGCTTGCGCCGCAGCACCTTCCCGGCGGGCAGATCCAGATCGGCCTGTACCCCGGCCTCTGGCAATCGCTCCCAGCGCCCGAGCCCCAGACGATACTTGGCCCGCAGGATGCGGCGCACCCGCCGATCCAGCTCGGCCTCAGGTACCCGGCCCGCCGCCACCGCTTGCCGGATAAGGCGAGCCGAGCGGGGCAGGTCCTCCGGAAAGAGTAGCAGATCATTGCCCGCCAGAAAAGCCCGCAGAGCAACCTCTCCTGGCGGATAAAACTTGGTTACCCCCTTCATGTTCAGGGCGTCGGTGATCACCAGGCCATCATAGTCCAGGCTGTCGCGCAGCAGGCCCTGCACCACCCGCGGCGACAGGGTTGTCGCCTGATTGGGGGTGGGGTCCAGGGCCGGCACATAGAGGTGCGCCACCATCACGGCCGGAATCCCGGCCTGAATCGCCTTCATGAAGGGGTATAGCTCTAGCGTATCGAGCCGGGTAAGGTCGTGGGAAATGACCGGCAGGTCATAGTGGGAGTCGGCATCCGTGTCGCCATGGCCGGGAAAGTGCTTGGCACAGGGAATTACCCGGCCGTCGGCCATGCCGCGGGCGACCATCAGGCCCTTGCGGGCCACATTGTATTTGTTTTCCCCAAAGGAACGGAAGTTAATGACCGGGTTGCGGGGGTTGTTGTTGACGTCGAGGACGGGGGCAAAGTTGAGGGTGATGCCCACCCGCCGCAGGTCGGAAGCCATCTGCTGTCCCAGCTCATAGAGCAGCGAATCATTGCGAATGGCCCCAAGGGTCATGTTGCGGGGATAGCCGGGGCTGCCCTCCAGGCGCATATCGAGGCCCCACTCGGCGTCCTGTCCCATCAGGAGCGGCACCCGAGCGGCTGCCTGATAGCGATTGACCAACTGGGTCTGGGTGGAGGGGGTTCCCTGCATGAAGATCAGGCCACCCAGGTGCTCTTCCCGGATCAGCCGCTCGACGTAGCGGTATTCGGTTTCATCCTTGTTGGAGTAGGTCGCCAGGATAAAAAGCTGGCCTACTTTTTCTTCCAGGCCCAGTCCCTGCAAAACACTATCTACCCAGCGGCTTTCGCGCGGGTCGGGCTCAGGGGATGGGGAAGAAAAGGCAGTAAGTCCGGCAAAGGTGACGATGAGAATCAGCGGCGCAAACGACTTCATATCCAGAGGAAGCTGGGGGTTGTTGGGGAGAAAGGAAGTAGGAAAAAGTCCTACACAAAGCCAAGGCCTGCTTACTCAGCGGCCAGGGAAACCACCTGAGTGGTCAACTTTTGGGCGGGATACACCGCGATGTCGGAGCCTACCGCCAGCAGGGAGAGCTCAGGGGTGGCCTCAGCCAGGAAGGCCCATTCCGGCCCATAAACCATCCCTGTATCGACGTCCAGCTGATGGTCTATCCACTCATACAGCTCCCACACGGGGTGGGTTACCTGGTAGATCATGGTATGGCCACGGTGGCTACGCCCGTAGCCCCATTCGTGTTCCTTGAAAAAATGTGCCGCCGAATCCGGCGGGGGGGTATGGCGCCCTTCGCCAAAGCGCACCTGGAGCGCGTGCCAGCGGCCACCATAGCGGAAGCGATGGGTCAGCCGCTGCTGCCCCGCCCCCTCGGGGGCGAGGGA
>RFHL01000798.1 GCA_003696875.1 Bacteroidota bacterium
CCCGTCACCCTGGCTCCGGTCACCATCTACCCGGTAGACCTTTCTGCTCGTGACCTCCTCCGGCAAGCCTTTCGCCATCGCCGCCAAAACAGTCCCCCGCAGCCCTACGGGCTGCGGACCTTTTACCGCCACTATTGCCAGGAATCAGGCGTCTACGGCCGCCTGATTGAGGGGGCCTTTGACCTGTATGATGCCGAGGGGCACGCCCGCCTGCGACGCGAGCCCGACCAGAAAATCACCGTCCAACTGCGGCAAGTCCGCCGCAGCCTGGACTTCACCCGCCTTTCTGGCCACCGCCACGCCCCCCTCGCGCTTTTTCAGACCCTGGCCCGGGACGTGACGGCCTACCACAGCCCGCTCTCCCGGCACTACGATGATGCGAGCTTTCACTGCACGTTTCAGGATACGGTCTACTATGATGGACAGGTGGTCTATGTGGTGCGGCTCAGTGGCCGGTTGGGTCGTGGCCCGTATCAGGCCGAGGTTCACATTGCTGCCGATGACTTTGGCATCTTGCAGGTCGAGGCGCAACAGAGCCAGCACTGGGGGCAGGCCCCGGAGCGGGTCTTGCAGGTCGACCGCTTTGTGGTGCGCTACCAGCGCCTGGGAGACCGTTATTTCCCCCAGTTTTTTCTGAATGAAGGCCGGCGCACCGAGCAATACCTGGACGATACCGGGCGGTCAGCCTGGAGCCGCGACCATGTACACCATGTCTCTCTGCTGGTCAATGAGGTGGTGCCGGTCGGGATGCATCCCTTCCTGAGCCGCGAGCCCGGCGAGCGGGCTCTGGCGGAGGCTCCGTATGATCCGGCTTTCTGGGACAGCTATACCGAGCTGGCGGCCACGCCGCTGGAAACCCGCATCGCCGAAGACCTGGCCGCGCGCATTCCGCTGGCGCAGCAATTTGCGCTAAAGGCCGGGGGGCCCTTTCCACCAGAGGTGCAAGACCAGCTGAGCGAGGTGCAGTTGCAGCGACTGCTGCAGAGCCACCGGGGCCAGCCGGTGTTGCTTGTTTTTTGGGATGCAAGCTATGCCCTCGGACTGCGCGATCTACTGCGGGTGCGCAAGCTCATCGAAGGACAAGGAGCGCAAGGTCTGGGGCTCGTTTTTATCTCCCTGGACCAGAATGCCGATAGCTGGCAGACTGCCATCCGCAAGCGTCGCTTGCTGGCCTTTGACCATCTGCGGCTGGGGCGGGGGCAGGCCGCCCCGCTGGCTCAGGTCTATGGGGTGGGAGGTATCCCCTGGCTGGTGCTCCTCGATGCCCGGCAAGCGGTGGTATGGACCGGGGAGGGCTTGCCGCCATCCGACCAACTGGACTACCTGCTAGAGCAGGTATTTGAAAAGCCCTGACTACCTTTGGTGCTGTGAAGACGCTGCTCCATCGCCATCCGTTGGGAGTCGCCCTGGGGGTGGCCCTGGGCCTGCGCGTCCTCTACACCTTCTGGTTGGGGCCGGACCTGCTGGTGGGAGATGCAGCGTCTTACCTCTCTGCTGGGCAGGACCTGTGGGCCGGGAGGCCCTGGCCCGCTTACTGGCCGCCGGGCTTACCGGCGCTATTGGCACTGGTGACCGCTCTGCCCGGCCCCGCCTGGCTGAGTGCGGGTGCGCTGATGTGGGGCTTCTCGGCCCTCTTTCTCTGGCAACTGGACCAGCTGCTGCGGGCCGAAGGCGTCGCCCCAGGGCGGCGAGCCGCCCTTCTGCTACTCATGGCCGGGTATCCGGCGCTCATTCATCACGGCAGCGCCCCACTGAGCCACCTGCCGGTGGCCGTGGCGGTGCTGGGCCTCTATGCCGCCTTGCGGCGGCGGCAGGGGCTGGTGGGAGGGCTTTGGCTGGGGGCCGCCTGCCTCATCCGGCCGGCGAGTGTGGCCCTGCTTGGGGCCGTCGTGCTTATCCTGGGGCCGCGCCGCTGGCGGCAGGGCCTGGGCCTGTTGGCGGGCTTGCTGCTGATGGTGCTTCCCTGGGAAGCCTATCTTTATCAGCAGACCGGTACCTGGGTCTGGATCAACTACGCCAACAGCCGCAACCTCTATCTGGGCAACCACCCGGAGGCCCCGGACTATGAGAGTTGGTGGCTGGGCTCGCATGACGTCTGTACGCATGCGCGCAAGACCCATCCGCGCTACTGTGCCGAAGCTGACAGCCTAGCCGCGCTACTGCCGGCGGCGCGTGAGACCGCCTACCGGCGCCTGGCCTGGAGCCATATTGGGGACGCGCCGGGTCGCTTCGCGATCCGGGTGGGGCACAGGCTGCGGACCTTCTGGGCTTTTGACACCTATGCCGGGGGGCAAGCGGTGCAGCAAGGCCGGCCGCTAGGCTGGCTGCTGTTGGGGCTGGATGCGCTTTGTTATACGACCCTGGGCCTGCTGGCCCTGAGGGGAATGTGGCGGAGGCGCCCAGGCGCCGGGGGCTGGCTGGGGCTATTTTACCTGCTGCCGTATCTGCTTGCCTTTTCTCATCCCACCTACCACCTCCCCCTGGTGGGCTTGCTGGCACTATGGGCCGGGCAGGCCAGTGAGCCGCCTCCCCGGCAAACATCTTTCTATCTGGCGGGGTTGGCTTTTCTCTTGATTCAGGGGGAATGGCTGCTGCGCCGGCTGTGGCTGTAATAAGTCTGACTTCTTTCCCGCTTCACCTTTTTCCAATTTTTCCATCTCATGACCATCCAAGAAGCCCAACAGACAGTAGATCAGTGGATCCGCACCATAGGGGTGCGCTATTTTTCCGAACTCACCAACACGGCCATGCTGATGGAAGAGGTGGGCGAGGTCGCCCGCATCATGGCCCGGCAGTACGGCGATCAGTCCTTCAAGGCATCGGACAAGGAGGTCAACCTGGCCGATGAGATGGCCGACGTGCTCTTTGTGCTGATCTGCCTGGCCAATCAGACCGGAATCGATCTGGAGGAAGCCCTGCGAAAAAATCTGGACAAGAAAACCCGCCGCGATGCCGATCGGCATCGCAACAATGAGAAGCTGCGCTAAGAAAAAGGCGAGATTTTATTTTCTGCTAACCTGGGCGTCGTATCTTCGAAGGGCTACTGACTCGTATTTCGCGGTTATCAGCGAAGCTCAAGTAGAACCTATAAGCCTGATAGTATGCTACGCAGCCTGATTGTGCTGGTAGGATGTATGCTGTGGTTGGGGGGTAGTGGAGAGTTGTGGGGACAAGAAGTGGTCCCTATCCGTCCCCGCCCGCCGCAGACGATGCGACAGCAAGAAAAATGCCCGCCACCCCTGATCTGGATGCAGGGTCACTGGCGGTGGGACAAGACACAGAAGGCCTATGTTTGGGTTGAAGGGGACTGCGTACGCAGCCCCCGGGGAAAGATTTACGAGCCCGGCCGCTGGAAGCGCGTTGCGGACGGTTTTGTCTGGGAGCCGGGGCGCTGGGTCAAGGTCCGGAACCGGCCAGATACGCCAAACTAGACAGGCTTGCCTGCGTATCAAGGAGGAACGTTTCGCTGCCTTGTTTGCACGCTACCTCATATCTCCCCTGATGTCCATGCGATGGCGCTCGCATCGGACGGCTTAGGACATACCATTGGTCCCCATCCCGCTGCCCCGGATGCGATCGCACGATCTGTCCGGGGCAGCTTTTCTTTAGGCAAACTATCTCTATCTTTGCTCATCATGGAATACAAGCGATATACGATCACCTCGGCCCTGCCTTATGCCAATGGGCCCTTGCATATCGGCCACATTGCCGGAGCCTATCTGCCGGCCGATCTCTATGTGCGCTACCTGCGGCTGCGCGGCCGCGATGTGGTCTGGGTCTGCGGCAGCGACGAGCATGGCGCGGCCATCACGCTCCGGGCCAAAAAGGAAGGGATTTCCCCCCGGGAAATCATCGACCGCTACCACACCCTCAACCAGGAGACTTTTGCCCGCTTCGGCATCTCCTTCGACTACTATCACCGGACCTCCGAGCCGCTCCATCACGAGACCTCCCAGGGCTTTTTTACCACCCTGTACGAAAAGGGGGAATTCATCGAGCAGACCACCGAGCAGTTTTTCGATGAAGAATACCAGCAGTTCCTGGCGGATCGCTATGTGATGGGGACCTGTCCGGTTTGTTCCTATGAGGCCGCCTATGGCGACCAATGCGAAAAGTGCGGCTCTTCGCTCAACCCCACCGACCTGATCAATCCCGTCTCTACCCTCAGTGGCAAGACGCCGGTCCTGCGGGAGACCCGGCACTGGTATCTGCCCCTGGACAAGTACCAGCCCTGGCTGGAGGAGTGGCTGCTGGAGGGGAAGAAAGGTATCTGGAAAAACAATGTCTACGGGCAGTGTAGCTCCTGGCTGAAGGCCGGCCTGCAGCCCCGCTCTATGACCCGCGACCTGGACTGGGGGGTGGATGTCCCCCTGCCCGATACCGAAGGCAAAAAGCTCTATGTCTGGCTGGATGCGCCCATCGGCTATGTGTCTTCCACGCGGCAGTGGGCGCTGGAAAACGGCAAAGACTGGGAGCTATACTGGAAAGAACAGGCCGATCCGGCCGACAACAGCCGCCTGATTCATTTCATTGGCAAGGATAACATCGTCTTTCACTGTATTATCTTCCCGGCGATCCTGCACACCCACGGGGGCTATCTCGTCCCTGACAATGTGCCCGCCAATGAGTTTCTGAACCTGGAGGGCGACAAGATGTCGACCTCTCGCAACTATGCGGTCTGGCTGCATGAGTTTCTGGACGAATTTCCCGGTAAGGAGGACGTGCTCCGCTACGCCCTTTGTGCCATCATGCCCGAAAACAAGGACGCCGACTTCACCTGGAAAGACTTCCAGGCCCGCAACAACAATGAACTGGCCGCCATCCTGGGCAACTTCGTCAACCGGGTGATGGTGCTCACCAACAAGTTTTTTGACGGGGTGGTGCCCGAGCCGGTTGGCATCCGGGAACATACATCCGCGATTGCGGCCTATCAGGAGGTGCAGGGCCACATTGCCAAGATTGAGGAGGCCCTGGAAAACTTCCGCTTTCGCGATGCGCAAGCCGAGTTTATCAACATTGCCCGGGTGGGCAATCGCTTCCTGACCGAGCAGGAGCCCTGGAAAAAAATCAAAACTGATCCCGAGGCCGTGAAGCCCGTGATGTGGTCTTGTCTGGAAATCATCGGGGCGATTGCCACACTGAGCAAGATTTTCCTGCCTTTCACCGCGCCACGCATCTTTGACCTGCTGCAGTTGGATCCTGAACGCTACACCTGGGATCATGCCGCCGGCAAGGCCGGCGATGGCTTCCTGGTCCCCCCTGGCCATCAGATCAAGACCGGCAAAAACCTGCCGGTTCTCTTCGAACAGATTCCAGACGAGGTCATACAAGTACAGCTCGACAAGCTCGCCGCCACCCATGCTCCGGCATCGGAGGGGTCGGCATGGCCCCCGGTGAAGGAAGAGATCTCCTTCGACGACTTCCAGAAGATGGACATCCGCATTGGAACCATCCTCGAAGCCCAAAAGGTCCCCAAAGCCGACAAACTTTTACAGTTCAAGGTCGACACGGGCGTAGACGTGCGCACCATCGTCTCGGGGGTCGCCAAGTACTTTGCGCCCGAGGACCTGGTCGGTAAGCAGGTGCCGGTGCTGATAAATCTGGCTCCCCGCAAGATCCGAGGCGTGGTGTCGCAGGGGATGATTCTCTTTGCCGAAGGCAGCGATGGCCACCTCTACCGCATGTCTCCGGCGCAGGAAACCGAATCCGGCGCCGCCGTCAACTAGATGCCGATGAAGCAGCGCCTGCTCATCGGTCTCCCCATTCTAATCAGCCTCGGCCTCCTTTGCGGGGCCGGGGCCTTTGCCACCCATTTTTACTTTCTCTCGGCCCGGTATAGCCATACGATTTTTGGGCTGAAACATCGGCTGTTGGACCACCTGGAATGCCATCTGGCGCCGGGGGTCGTGCATCCCGGGGAGGCGGTGCCCGTCTATGTCAGCTATAGCGCCGGGGACTCGGTGCAGGCCGGCATCTACGACATCCACCGCCGGGACACGGTGGTCCCCTTCCGGGCTTTTGCGGCGGCTTATCAGCCGCTGCCCGAGCGGCCGGGCGTGGAGGGGACGGGCTGGGAAGCTTCCTTTTCCCTGGACCTGCCCACCAGCCTGCCTACTGGCTGGTATGTGGTGGAGGTAACAGGCGGCGGCTTTGCCCGCCGGATCAGCCTGTTGGTGGTGCCCCGAGACCAGCCACAGCACCGGGTGGCGCTCATTCTCTCCACCAACACCTGGAACGCCTACAATCCCTGGGGAGGGCATTCGCTCTACACCCGCAACTACAGCCCGGTGGCCTCGTTCTGGCGGCCGCAACCCCTGGCCGACCCCTGGCTGCCCGACACCTACGCCAACTATCAGCTGGCTTTTCAGTCGGCGGCGCGGGACCGGCATGTCGCCTCGCTGCTCGATAGCGCCGGGATCGGCTATGATGTCTACGATATGCTGAGCCTGCATCGCAGCGCGGAGCGTCTCTCCCGCTATGATGTCTTGCTCTTTTCTACCCATGCCGAGTACTGGAGCGAAGCCATGCTGCGCCATCTGCGCAGCTGCCTGGACTCAGGGAACACGGCCCTCGTGCTGGCAGGTAATGTGTCCTCTTATGTCTCGCAGGTCGATCCTGAAGCCGGCACCCTTACCGTCCATAAGCGCATCGATCAGTTGTGGCAACATGCCGACAGCAACCAGCTGCGCCCCTTCGGACTGGAGCCCAGTTTCCTGGGCTTTCATACGTACAGCCCCTACGTGGTGCACGAGCCGGACCACTGGGCCTGGGCCGGTACCGGAGTCGCCGCTGGCGACAAGGTGGGAACGGTGAGCGAGACCTTTGACTACACCTACATGTACAGCAGCTGGTGGCAAAAACTGCTGTTTCTGCGTCGAAAAGGCCGGATGGGTGCCGCTGCCGGGCTGGAGATCGACCGACCCTATGCCGGCACGCCGGCAAACTGGGTCACCCTGGGGCAGGCCCTGAATCCTGCGGCCGAAGGCCACGGGGAGGTGTGGCCCGATCCGGATGTTACCTGGTCGGAGGAGACCGGGGCCACCATGGGCTACTACGACCATCCCGGGGGCGGGCTGGTCTTCCACGTGGGTTCCATTGCCTTCACGGGGGCTTTGCCCTATGACGCCGCCCTGCGGCGGCTGGTTTTGAATGTGGTGCGGGAGGGCCTGCGCCGCAGAGACACCCTTTAACGATTGCCTATGTTTAGCCGCCGCCGGCTGTTGCGCCTTCTCCTCATCCTGATCGGGCTCCCGCTCCTCTATGTGGCCGGAGCCATTGGTCTGGCCATGCTCACCGACTACCAACCTGCACCCACTGAGGCGGTTGCCTGGACCGGCGGAACGGCCGATACGCCGCCAGATACCCTGCGCTTCCTGACCTGGAACCTGGGCTACGGAGGCCTGGGCTATGGGGCCGACTTTTTCTACGATGGGGGCGAAACGGTACGCATGCCCCGGGACTCCGTGGCAGCCTACGTGGCCGGGAGCCGTAGCACCTTGGCCCAACTGGAACCCAAGCCTGACTTCCTGCTTCTACAGGAGGTGGACCGGGCCAGCCGGCGCAGCTATCAGACGGACATGACCGAGGGCCTGACCGAGGCCCTCCCGGCCTTTGGGCAGGCCTTTGCAACCAACTATGACGTAACCTACATCCCTATCCCGCTGCTCAACCCGATGGGAGGGGTGCTGAGTGGCCTGCTCACGATGAGTCCCTACCGGCCGGATACGGCCGTGCGGCATGCCTTTGCCGGCAACTATGCCTGGCCGACCGGGCTCTTTTTTCTGGATCGCTGCTTTCTGGCCATCCGCTATGCCCGCTCTGATGGCGACCTGCTCGTAATCAACACCCACAACTCGGCCTTCGACGATGGCAGCCTGCGAGCAACCCAAATGGAACAGTTGGCGGGGGCGCTGCGGCAGGCGTATGCGGAAGGGATGTACGTCATCGTGGGGGGCGACTGGAACCAGACTCCGCCGGGCTTTGCCGGCGTGCCGGGCCTGCCAGCGCCCGATTGGGCGGTCGATGGGCGCTTTCAGGTGCCAGCCGCCTACCCCGATACCGGCTGGCAGTGGGTCTTTGACCCGACGGTCCCCACCAACCGCCACCTGGTGGCGGCTTTTGATCCTGATACCACCCCGCGCAACGTCATTGACTTTTTCCTGGTCTCGCCCAATGTCGAGCCACTGTCGGTGCGCGGGGTTGATCTGGGGTTCCGGCACAGCGACCATCAGCCGGTGCAGATGGAGGTCGCCTTGAGGCCCTGACTACTCCTACTCCTGTACCTCCACCACCATCTCGATCTCCACCGCGATGTCGCGGGGGAGGGAGCTCATACCCACGGCCGCGCGGGCATGTTTGCCGCGCTCGGCAAAGACCTCGACCATGAGGTCGGAGTAGTCATTGATGACCTCCGGGTGTTGGGTAAAATCCTCAGGGGCATTGACCATGCCAGAGACCTTGACGATGCGGGCTACGCGGTCGAGGCTGCCAAGCTCGGCCCGCAGCAGGGCGAGCTGCATGAGCCCTAGGCGGCACGCCGCCGCGTAGCCTTTTACCACCGTCAGGTGCCGTCCCACCTTGCCGGTAATCCGCTGGCCTTCTGCATCGACCAGCCCCTTTCCCGCCAGGAAAAGGAGCTTGCCACTTTTTACGGCATTGACATAGTTGGCGAAGAGGGCGCGACTGCGGGAAGGTCCAGGCCCAGCGCCTGAACCTGGGCTTCAGCGGCAGGACTATCTGCCAGTCCTGCCGGTTCGGCACAGGCAATGAAGAGGAGCGGTAGCAAACAAAGGGCGATCCAGTATTTCACCATCCAGTATTTCATGTGAGCGTGGGTTTTTTCTGAAAATACCCTCTGATCGGCGGAAGTCAAACCATTCGCATCTGAACCCCGTTTTCTCCTTCCCGGGAAAAGCCTAGTGGAAGCGGGGAAATTTATGATGTTCAGCTCCGGACGCGGGGCCATCCACATGGAGGAATCGGGCGATGCGCTCAAAGCCCATGGCGGCAAGTTGCACGGCTTCCCAATCTGGCTCAGTATGCCGACCCGGTACAAGTGGGATACCCCATCGACTCAGGTGTTCAAAAACCACATGCCACCATCACCCATGCCCAATACACGGCGCAGGTGGTCCTTGGGGAACTCTTCGGCTACCGCTCGACGGTCCCCACCCTGTCTCCCGCCTATTACGACCATCTCAAGCTGAAGCCGGACCCCCGCCTTGATATTCCGACCCATCCGGGTCTCAATGCTTTTGGGTACACTGTCACAGGAAGTCTGGAGCTGGAGGAGCAAAAGATGCTGGCTGCCAATCAGATCGCGCTCTACGAGCGCGGGGAGCCCCTCGTCCGGCTTTACACCCGGGAAGCGGGCGAGTGCTTTGTCCTCGGGGGGCAACCCCTCAACGAACCGGTGTATTCCTATGGCCCCTTTGTGATGAACAGCCGGGAAGAGATTAAGTAACGCTCAAAAAATAAAGTCCGCTTTTGGCTTGATCCCTTGCCCGCATACGGCGTCATAAAAAGCCTCACTTGGCCCGCCAAGCTCGGTTTTTCTTCCTTGTCTGCGCAAAAGGTCTCGGCGCAAAATCGGGAAGTTATTTTTCTCGCGTTACTAAG
>RFHL01000799.1 GCA_003696875.1 Bacteroidota bacterium
AGGGCAGATCCTCCGGGAGCATCTGCCCTCGAGCCGACAAGTAGGCACGGGTTACCTCATCCCCTCAGAAGGATCGGCCATCGAAGCTGCCCTTCTTATCTGGACTGCCGAGACCCCCCGCTTTTTTCAGGAAGGCGATCGCGTCATGCTGGGGCCCGTGGGGGTACCCGTCCTGTTGCGGGTGGCCCAGGCCGGGCAACCCCTGGTCCGTCAGATCGCCCGCCTTCACGCCTTACAAAAAGTTACCCGGGCTGAGCGCTTTCTCCTGATCCCGCCCGCTCTGGCACCGGCCGATATGCCGGCCTTTCTCTCCGGGATCAAACTCCGTGGCCTTGCCGAGGCGTATCCGCACCTGATCATCCCTGGACAGGAAGCATGGGTCGGAACGCCAGGCAAA
This sequence comes from Bacteroidota bacterium, assembly GCA_003696875.1. Lineage (GTDB taxonomy): Bacteria > Bacteroidota > Bacteroidia > J057 > J057 > RFHL01. The sequence continues at coordinate 398 of RFHL01000799.1, forward strand.
TGGCAGCGCCGGGTAGACACCCGGCAGGCAGAGCATAGCGCCATGGAGTGGCTCCTTTCTCAAATCTGGGAAGCCGCCACCCGCCCGGCCCCTTCCGGGGCCGAGTCCGTGTATGAGCTGCCCCAACCAGCGCATTCTCATGCGCCCCAAACCATGAATCGAGAGATTCCTGCGACCCCCACCGCCACGGTAAGCGTCCCGGTCCGCAAGACCAAGGCACCCAAAGTAGACCTTCCGAGTCTGCCCGCTCAAGAGGCGGATGCGGAGGGGAACTACCCCCTACATCGCGCAATTCTTGCTCATGAACCGGCTCTCCTGAAGCAACTCCTGGATCAGGGTGCCAACCCTGGCGTCAAAGACCGGGCCGGCAACCAGCCCCTTCACCTGGCCGCCCAGGCCAACCAGATTTCCATGGCCAAGGCGCTTTTGGCTGCCGGGGCCGACCCCAATGCCCGCAACTTTGTGTATGCAGCGCCCCTCCACCTGGCGGTTATCCATGACCATACAGAGATGGTGCAGTTGCTCATAGAGCAGGGAGCCGAGGTAGAGGCCCGCAACAACCGCTCCTACACCCCCCTTCATAAAGCTGCCCAGACGGGCAATCAGGCCGTCGCCGAGCTCCTGATCGCTTGTGACGCCGACATTCATGCCTGCATGGAAAGAGACATTCAGCCGCTGCATCTCGCCGCCTGGTACGGGCATACGGCCCTGATTGAGCTCCTCATCGCCCATGGAGCCAACCTCAACGCCGCCAATGCCGACGGCAATACCCCTTTGCATTTTGCTGCCTTCAATGGGCAGGTAAAGGCCATCAAAACCCTCATCAACCACGAAGCGGATCCCAACCGCACCAATGAACAGGGAGAAACCTATCTCCAGGGCATTAATGAGGGGTATCAAGGTGAAATGATCCGGGTACTGGATTGAGAACAATCCGGCTCTCCGAGCCGAATGTCCGGCCATCAGGTATGGGG
>RFHL01000800.1 GCA_003696875.1 Bacteroidota bacterium
CCCCCGATGGGGTTTTCTTCCTGAGCAGGGGACAGCTTAGTCTCTTTTTTTCGGCTGTTCTTTACCCCTGGGAAGCGCCGCCGCCTGGGGGCCTTTTTTTCCCTCCCTACCTGGTATATATTGTCCCTCAGATTACTAAATTTGCACAGCTTGAAAAAATGTATAACAAAAGTTTCTACACAATATGAAGGTTAGCGTAAGCAAGCTTTGGTTGATAGGCATGATTCCCCTTTGGCTTCTGTCCTGTACCGGAAGCAAGCAAGCCACCCAGTCAGGCGAAAGCGGACCGATACTGCTCTCCTTTGCGGAGGGCAAGGTGTCCCAGGCCGAATTTGAGCGTGTATACGCCAAAAACAACGGCGGACGCGAGGCCGCAGCGGGTCATACCGAGGCTCAGTACCGCGAGTACCTGGACCTGTATATCAACTTCAAGCGCAAGGTGTTTGAAGCTGAGGCCATGGGGCTCGATACCACTCCTGCTTTTCAGCAGGAGTTTGAGAGTTATCGCAAGCAGCTCGCCCAGCCCTATCTCTCGGCCAAGGAAGTAGAAGATAGCCTGGTTCAGGAGGCCTATGACCGGTCTCATTTTATGATTCGGGCCAGCCATCTGCTGCTGACGCTGGCCGAGGATGCGGCTCCGGCTGATACGCAAAAAGTATATGCTCAGATCATGGCATACCGGGATTCCGTGCTCAATCATGGCGTAGATTTTCATGAGTTGGCGGCGCGTCACTCACAAGATCCCTCGGCCCGGGAAAACCAGGGCGAGCTGGGGTATTTTACCGTTTTTGATATGGTATACCCCTTCGAGGTAGCGGCCTATACCACGCCAGTAGGGCAGGTGTCCATGCCGGTGCGCACCCAGTTTGGGTATCACCTCGTGTACGTGCAGGACCGCCTGGAGACGGCCGGGAAGAAGCGGGCGGCGCACATCATCGTGCGGGTAGGGCCCTCTTACAGTGCCAAGACTCCCGAGCAGGCCGAGACCCAGATCCGGGAGATTTACCAGAAGCTGCAGGCCGGTGAGGACTTCGGGACCCTGGCCCGGCAGTACTCGGACGATCCCGGCTCTGCCGCCAAAGGCGGCGACCTGGGCTCCGGGCGCCTGTTGCCAGTCATGGAAAATTACAAACTCCAGCTCGAGGCTGGGGCCTATACCGAGCCTTTTGAAACGCCCTACGGCTGGCACATTCTCAAAGTGACCGAGGTCGACAGCATCCCGCCCTTTGAGGAGGCTCAGGCCAATCTGAAGCAACGGATACAGCGTGACGCTCGCGCCCAGATCAGCCGGACGGCCTTGCTGGACCGCATACGGACTGAAAACGACTACCAGGAATTCCCTGACAACCTGGCCGCCTTCCGGGAGACTGTCGATGAGACCTTTCCCCGGGGCGTATGGCAGCCTGATAGCAATCAGGCGGAGCTCTATGCCCGTCCCCTCTTCACCCTGCGGGACGACTACACCGCCACGGTGCAGGACCTGATCGATTATTACCGTAAGGGCCGGGTACGCCGGCCGCGTCTCTCGCCCGCTCGGGCGGTTGATTTTGCCTTCGACAGCTTTGTCGAAGCCGAGCTGCTTGCGTACGAGGAGGCACGTCTGCCTGAGAAGAATCCTGACTTTCGCTATCTGCTCCAGGAATACCGTGATGGCATTCTGCTCTTTACCCTCATGGAGCAGAAGGTCTGGAAAAAAGCCGTAGAAGACACCGTGGGGCTGAGAGCCTATTACGAAACCCATCAGGATGAATTTCACGCCGATGCCCGTATCGAAGTGCAGGAGTATCGGAGCACGGACGCCAATATCCTCGGGCAGGTGGCAGACCTCCTGAAAGACGGCTTCACCGACGCCCAGATCGATTCCGCCATTAACCGCGGATCGGCGCTGTTGGTACGGATGTTTACCCAGACCTATGAGAAGGGGGAAGAAGGCCTCCCGGCCTCATTGTTTGAGGCGCCCATCGGGCATATGAGCGAAGTGCTGTCTGCCGATTCGTTCTCTCGCCTGCTGGTTATCAAGGACAAATACCCGGCTGGGATCAAGCCTTTTGCTCAGGCCAAGTCGGAAGCCATCACCCGCTATCAGGATTACCTGGAAGCCGAGTGGCTCAAGGAATTGGCAGAAAAATACCCGGTAGAGATAAATGAGAAGGCCTTTGCAAATCTCTTTCAGTAATCATCGATACAACCTTTGGCTTGTGCTGGGCGTCTGCATGCTGGGAGGGCTGACAAGCTGTGCCGGTGGGATAGGTACCGAGGACGAGGGAGCGGCGGTCGCCAGCTATGCAGGGATTAGCCTGTATCAGGGAGAACTAGA
>RFHL01000801.1 GCA_003696875.1 Bacteroidota bacterium
AACAAGCATCTACCCACCCTTCTACTCCTGGGCCTAGCCCTTTTTTCCCATTGTACCCCGCCCGCCGACCCGGCACCCGAATCTGCGGACGTCTCCGTGCCCACATACACCCCCACCGGCAAATCGGTACAGGTCGTCACCACGGCCAAGGACACCGAATTGCGCCTCGCCCCCAGTGGCACGGCCACCTTTGCGGCCGCCGAGCAGCCGCTGGAATCCGATATTTCGGTCTTTGTCAACCCCCGGCGCACCTTCCAAACTTTCATAGGCATCGGCGGGGCCATCACCGACGCCTCGGCCGACGTCTTTTATGATCTCTCGGCCGACAAGCAGGAAGAGCTGCTCACGGCGTACTATGATCCGGTGGAAGGGATCGGCTACAGCCTGGCGCGGACTCCCATCCACAGCTGCGACTTCAGCCGCGGCAGCCACACCTACATCGAGGAAGGGGATACCGCCCTGGCGACCTTTGACATCGAGCCCGACCGGGCCGAGCGCATCCCGCTGATCAAGCGGGCCATCGCCGCCGCCGGCGGCGAGTTGCTGTTTTATGCCAGCCCCTGGAGCCCGCCCGCCTTCATGAAGAGCAACCAGAATATGCTGCGGGGCGGCAAGCTTCTGCCGGCCTTTTACGATGCCTGGGCCCAGTACTTTGTCAAATTTATCCAGGCCTATGAGGCCGAAGGCATGCCCCTCTGGGGCGTGACCATCCAAAACGAACCCATGGCCGTGCAGCGCTGGGAATCCTGTATCTATACCGCCGAAGAGGAAAGGGACTTTCTCAAAAATCACCTGGGCCCCGCCCTGGCCGCCGCCGGCATGGGCGACAAAAAGGTCGTCGTCTGGGACCACAACCGCGACCTGATCACCCATCGCGCCAACACCATCTTTGACGATCCCGAAGCGGCCCAGTACGCCTGGGGCATCGGATTTCACTGGTATGAGACCTGGGCTGGGGGCGACCCCATGTTTGAAAACCTGCGCCGCATCAAGGAGTCCTACCCGGACAAAAACCTGCTTTTCACCGAGGGCTGCAACGAATCCTTCACGGCCGAGCGCTATCAGTACTGGCCCAATGCCGAGCGCTACGGCCGCTCCATGATCCATGATTTCAACCGCGGCACCGTTGGCTGGACCGACTGGAACATCCTCCTCAATCAGTACGGCGGCCCCAACCACGTGGGGAATTTTTGCTTTGCCCCCATCCACGGCGACACCACCAGCAATACGCTGATCTACACCCCTTCCTACTACTACATCGGGCATTTTTCCAAGTACATCCGCCCGGGGGCGGTGCGGGTGAGCGCGGTGAGCAGCCGTAGCCCGCTGCTGACCACCGCCTTCCAGAACACCGACGGTTCGCTGGTCACGGTAGTCATGAATCAAAGCGATGAAGAGGTCGCCTACCGTTACTACGTCTGCGACCAGGCCGCCGAGTTGGTGATTCCCGCCCGGGCCATGCAAAGCCTACTGAGCCCTTAAGTCCCTCCTTATGAACCTCCCTTTCCTGACTACTCAGTGGCTGGGCTTCCTGGCATACCTGTTGCTGACCGCCTGTGGCGGCCAGCAGAGCACATCCGAGGCAAGCCCGCCAGCTGCCGACACCTCTGGCCTGGAACAAGCTCTTCCCCCCGCTCCTCCTATGGTACCTCTTCCCTATCTGCTGGGGCAATTTGACCCCGCCCAAGACAGCCTCTTTGTGCAGATGGACGATGCCCACACCGGCGGCAGCGCCCGCGGCCGCTACCTGCACCATGAGGCCTATGCGGCCTTCAAGAAGATGCACGCGGCCGCCACGGCCGATGGGATCAGCCTGACCATCCTCTCGGCGACCCGCAATTTTGCTTATCAAAAAGGCATCTGGGAGGCCAAGTGGACCGGCGCCCGCGCCGTAGGCGGGCGTAACCTGGCCCAGGCCGTGGCCGATCCGGAGGAGCGGGCACGCATCATCCTGCGCTACAGCTCCATGCCCGGCACCAGCCGCCACCACTGGGGCACCGACTTTGACCTCAATGCCTTCGAAAACAGCTACTTCCAGAGTGGAAAGGGGCTGAAGGAGTACGAATGGCTGAAGGCAAATGCGGCCGATTTCGGCTTTGGGCAGCCGTATACCGAGAAGGGGCCGGACCGGCCCCATGGCTATGAAGAAGAGCGCTGGCACTGGTCCTACCTGCCGGTGGCCAAGATCTACCTCGCCGCCTACCAGGCGCAGGTGTGCCCAGAGATGATCACCGGCTTTGCCGGAGCCGAGACGGCCGCCTCCATTGATGTCATCGCCCACTATGTGGGCGGCGTGGCGCCGGATTGCCAGTAGCATCAACACATCGTACCGGCCCTTTCGGTCTGCGTTCCCGGGCAGGCAGCTGACCTGCCCGGGAACGCATCTGGGCTGACCATGACGCAAGCGTTCCGGTCTGGAAGAATCGGTCCCCAACCATCCGCGGCGGAAAATCCGCCCCCCTCCCATCCGGAAATATTCGCTATTTTGCATATCTGCTAAGACCGTCGCATGCCTATCGCTTTATCCTTCATCTTCTTTTTCTGATCTATGAATCACCTTCGCCTTACGTTTTTCCTTGGCTTCGCTCTGCTTCTGACCTACCTGCCTGCCCAGGACTTCGCGCCACAGGCCCGCAAGTATCTACAGAAGCAGGCCAAGGCCTACGGCCTTGTGGCTACCGATCTGACCGACCTGCGGGTGCAGGATCAGTACCGCAGCCAGCACAACGGACTTACCCATCTGTACCTCAGCCAGTACTATGAAGGCCTCGAAATCTTCAATGCCCAGGCCAGCCTGCACTACACCGCCGAAGGCCGCCTGCTCAAGGCCGATAGCCGGCTGCAAGCCCGGCTTAGCAGCCGGGCCAATGCCCCTGCCCCCGGCCTGAATCCCGCCCAGGCCCTGAACGCTGCGGCCCAGCACCTGGGCATGCCGACTGCCTCGCTGCCTATCGAAACCGCCCGCCCGGGCGGTGCCCGGCAGGAAGTAACCTTTGCCGGGGGCAACCTATCCTCCGAAGACATCCCGGTCTACCTCATGTACTATCCCACCGAGCAGGGCCCCATTCGCCTGGCCTGGTATGTGCGCATCTACCCCCCGGATGGCGAACACTGGTGGAACCTCTGGGTGGATGCCCAGGATGGTGAAGTATTGGGACAACTCGACTGGGTGGTGCATTGCAGCTTTCCGGAAAACTATCTGGGCGAAGGCTGCACCGAAACGGGTGCCCACGTACATTCGCCCTTCGCACCGATGGCTGGCCTGGAGAGCATGAATGTGGACGATGGTACCTACAACATCTTTCCTTTTCCCATCGAAAGCCCCAGCCATGGCAACCGGGCCCTGATTTCGGCTCCGGCCGACTCCCTCGCTTCGCCCTACGGCTGGCACGATGTGGATGGTATCCCCGGTGGGGAGTTCACCATCACCCGTGGCAACAACGTGTATGCCTCCGAAGACCGGGACGCCGACAACAACCCGGGCTTCAGCCCGGATGGAGGGGATTCATTACTATTTGATTTTCCCCTGGACCTGACAAATCCCCCGCAAGTCTCCGAGTCGGCCATCATCACCAACCTCTTTTACTGGAACAACGTGATGCACGACTTCTGGTATCACTATGGCTTTGACGAGGAATCGGGCAATTTCCAGGACAACACCTACGGCCGGGGTGGGGCCGGGGGAGACCCCGTCTTTGCCGACGCCCAGGATGGCAGTGGCACCAACAACGCCAACTTTGGCACCCCGCCCGATGGCAGCAATCCCCGTATGCAGATGTATATCTGGACCAGCAATGCCACCATCAACTACCTGACGGTCAACAGCCCAGCCAGCATTGCCGGGAGCTACGGGGGGGTGCAAGCCGGTTTTGGGCCGGATATCCCCAATACCCCTCTCACCGAGGACCTCGTCCTGGTCCAGGACGGGACCGGCAACAACCAGGGCTGTAATACCCTGACCAACACCGTGGAACTGGCCGGCAAAATCGCCGTGATCGACCGCGGGGGCTGCACCTTTGTGACCAAAGTTCAGAATGCCGAGGCCGCCGGAGCGGCGGCGGTCATCGTCGTCAACAACCAGCCCGGCGCGCCTTTTTCCATGGGCGGCGGTGGCGGAGGGGGAATTGGCATTCCTTCCATCATGATCTCCCAGTCCGACGGTAGCCTCATCAAGCCACAGATCCCCAACGGCGTGAATGCCACCCTGCAAGGGCCCGGCGGTTTGCCCGGCTTCAGCTCCAGCCTGGACAATGGCGTGATCGTGCACGAATACACCCATGGCATCTCCAACCGCCTCACCGGCGGCCCCGCCAATACCAGCTGCCTCTCCAATCAGGAGCAGGCCGGCGAAGGCTGGAGCGACTGGTATGCCCTCGTGATGACCACCGATGCCAATGCGGTGGGGACCACCGCCCGGGGAATCGGAACCTACGTCTCCGGCGAGCCCACCACCGGGGGCGGCATCCGGCCTTACCCGTACAGCACGGATATGAACGTAAACCCCGTCACCTATGACTACATCAAAACGCTGTCTGTCCCGCATGGGGTAGGCTCGGTGATGTGCTCCATGCTGTGGGACCTGTACTGGGCCCTGGTGGATGAATACGGCTTTGATCCGGACTGGAAAAACGGAAGCGGCGGCAACAACATGGCCCTGCAACTCGTCACCGACGGGCTGAAGCTACAAGCCTGCTCTCCCGGCTTTGTCGACACCCGGGACGGCATCCTGCTGGCCGACGAGGTCAACTACGGCGGCGCCAATGCCTGCCTGATCTGGGAAGTCTTTGCCCGGCGGGGCCTGGGCTACAGCGCCGATCAGGGTAGCACCAATGACCGCAGTGACGGCATCGAAGCCTATGACGTATCCCCTGATTGTCAGCCTATTCTCATTATGGACAAAGAGGCTGACCCTGTCCTCACCGTGCAGGTAGGCGATACCCTCCACTACAGCCTGGAGATCGTCAATCGCACCCCCAACGACCTGCAGGCCGTGACCGTACGGGATACCCTCCCGGCGGGTATGGCTTATGTGCCCGGCAGTGCCAATGTCACCACCACCGACTTTGGGGGATTCCTGCTGTTCAATGTGGGCGCGCTGCCTTCCAGCCAGGCCTTTACGGTGACCTTTGCCGCCACGCTCATTGATTCGGCCTATACCCAGTACAGCTTTCAGGACAGCCTGGAGGACGATACCACCAACGTCTACTTCATCTCGGGCAATACCGGCACGGACGGCTGGCGGCGGGACAGTCTGGACCCGCGCAGCGGGACCTTTCACTTTTACGTCCCCAATGCGCCGGCCCTCAACGATCAGACCCTGATGACGCCTTCGTTCATGCCCGATTCGGCCACGAAGTTTTTCTTCTGGCATCAGTACGACACTGAGGCCAACTGGGACGGAGGTTTTGTGGAGATCCTACCCACGATCTCCCAAGGCGCCTGGATTGACGCCGATCCCTATTTCCTGGAAAACGGCTACAACTCCGTCGTCGGCTTTAACAATCCTGTGGGCGACCGCAGCGTCTTTGGGGGCAACAGCCGCGGGTATATCCGCACCCTGATCGACCTGAGTCCCTTTGTGGGCGAAGCGGTCTTCATCCGCTTCCGTTTCGTCTCCGACGACAACACCAACGTCGATGGTTGGTATATCGATGACCTGGGGCTGATCGAAGGGGACGAAGTTCTCCTCTTCAACGAGGCCTGCGTCTTTTCGGAACTCGGCGACAGCTGGTGTGACGCCCAGGCCTTCCCACAGCAGGTGGTCGAATTTGTGGCGGATACCACCACCACCCCAGGCGATACCGGCACCACCGCCCTCGGACTGCTGACGCAACTGGGGGTCAAGGTCTTCCCCAACCCGGCCCAGGACATGGTCACCCTCCGCTTTGAAGGCGGCCTCCCGGGTGGCGCCCTCCTGACCCTGCGCAACCTGCACGGGCAGCGCGTCACCCAACAG
>RFHL01000802.1 GCA_003696875.1 Bacteroidota bacterium
GATCTGGGCGATGCTGACCCGCTCCACGCCCATCTGGGTCTTGGCTACGTGATTGTCCGCCCGGGCCGTCAGCTCGACGCCATCGAGTTCGAGCAACCGGCCCTCCAGATCGAGGTCCAGGCGACCGCTGCCTTGCACATCCAGGCTTAGAGTAAGTTCCTGGAAATTCAGGCTGCGTACAATCAAGGTATAGGTTCCCGGCGGGACCTTGAGGGTGTAAAGCCCCTGGCTATTGGAAAGGGTGCCCGTTTCCAATTCCTTGATCATCACGCTTGCTCCGATCACCGGGGAACCATCGATGGCCTGGGTGAGCTGCCCACTGAGGGTAGCGGGACCCGTGCCACCACGCACCCCCACGGTTTGGGTAGGCGGGGCGGCTTCGGCCTGGGTGGTGACGAAGTCGGTCCCATTGTCTGGTTCCGGGGGCGAGACAAGGGGCGGAGCCACTTGCCAGAATCCCTCTGGCAGCTCGAAGACGAGGGGGGCGCCTTTGGTGAGGAAGAGTTGATTGGGCGGGCGAAAGCTGGCTACATAGCCGCGTTTTTCGAGGTTTTTTTGCAGAACCGCCAGGAGGGATTCTCCGGCCTCAACCTCCATGATGAGGCCGTCCAAAGAATCCGGCTGATAAAAAATCTGTAGCGCGTAGGCTTGCTCTACGCGCGCCACAAAGCGTGCCCAGCTGAGGCCGTTATAGCTCGCATCCAGGGTTGGAAGCTGGTTTTGGGCGCTTACTTCCGCTCCTCCCCAGATCCACAGCAGACCCATCCAAACGAGCCACCGCCTGGCGTTACATTCGCTCATCGCAAAATTTCATTAGGGCATTCCATTCAGACAGGCTCGCTTGCTTATAGCGCAGGCGATGGGTGCGAAGGTAGCGTCGTAGTTCTTTCTTGATAGGGGCAAAATGGCGTAAGAGGGCCCTCCGATTGGGAATCGGGTAGGCCACCCCATCTTGCAGCAGCAGGTATTCGGTCGTGAGCTGGGCGTATGTTCCGGCGGGGGCCAGGGCGGAGTATTGCGCCAGGAAGCGCTTGCTGTAACCCAAATATAGGACCATATCCCCGGCATATCCCCGCGAATAATAGGTAGCAGCCGGATCGGGCAAACCGGTGTGCTGGGCCTGAACAAACACCTGATTGGCCAGCCGAAAGGAGTCCACGAGTTGGGCATTCAGCACAATGGCGGCTTGTGCGCCGCCGGGCAGGTTGGCGTGCAAAAGCAGCTGGTCCGTCACCAGTTCGTAGCGCAGCGCCAGATCAGGAAAGTGTTCGCCTTTGAGATAGACTTCGCCGGGCTGCCAGCCTGGGCTCTGATAAAAGGGGTGTCCCTCGGCCCCGGCATGCAGAGGTACGTAGACGAGACCGGAAGCCAGGAAGGGATGGGGGCCCCATTGGGCTTCAAAGTGTGCCACGACCGCTGCGTGGCTGGTTTGAGCGAGGAGGGACGACCCTCCGAAGAGCATGCCAACGGCCCAAGCCCCCATGATCCAAGTACGCATACGTCCCATCTGGTGGCGCTGAGTTGATAGTGGTGATTCCTTTCGAATGGGGGAGGAAGGAAAAAGATAAGGTTTTCTTGGTGGGGGAAAATGGCAGGGGGGGGGCCAGCCCAGCAGTTTCGGATATGGATAAAAATTACGATTCTCGAATTCCCCCAAGAAAAGCTGGCCTCTTCTTCACCCCGATAGGGTATTTCTTCTGGTCAAGCCTTGGCCGCAGGAAGGATTAGGCTGACAGGCTGCCCGGATTCCGTTTGGTTTCGCCCTGTCTGCGTTATCCAAGGCACCCTCGGCAACGCAGACGGGACGGGCATCCATGCGCTCCCATTGCCCTGTCAGCGTGATATCCCCGGATTGACGCTCACATGCCGCCTTCCTCCATTTGGAAGCTCTTCATTTTGTATTGACAGTCAACTACTTGATGCAAAATGATCCATATTTTGGAAATTATTTATAAATCCGAAACTACTGCCGGGGAGGGGCTTGGTTTTTGGGAGAAAGGCGTGTATGTTTTGCCGGCCAACTCCTTGCGCCCGCACCACTATGAAAACGCTCCTGATTTTCTTGCTCGTCCTCTTTCCCGGCCTTGCCGCTGGCCAAGGTCTCCCTTTTATGGAAGCCCGGGTACTGGACAACTGCCCGGAAGGGCTGCCTGCCCTCCCACAACCAGACACCTTGCCGGAATGGGTCAATAAGAGCGAAGTGGCCATGGCCATGATGCGTGGAGACGGATTTGCCTTTTGCCGGGCAGCTGGGATCTGCGGCGCTACCTATATACGGTTTCTGATTGATGCGCAGGGGGCCTATGTTTGCCACCGCGTGACCCGAGAAGACCATCCCATATACACGGGGGTGTATCTGGATCTGGTCCCCATCATGCGATTTGCTCCCGGCAAACAGGCCGGTGCGCCCGCCGCCGGGTGGACAGAGGAACTCAAACTGCGGGTCCCCTGTGGCATTAATTGACTAGCCAAACGGTGAACCTTGGTCCATTGTACTGGAGAAATCCGGTATTGATTTGCCTCAAACATCAGGTTTCCTCCACAAAAAGCGGCACCCCCATGTCCCATGAAACGCCCCATGAACCCACCCGAACCAAGCTGGATCGAAGGCCTTCGGCAAGGTGATCAGGCCGCCTTTGAGGCGATCTTTCACCACTACTACGAACGGCTGGGCCGCTACGGCATGCGCTACCTGGCCGACCCCGAGGAGGTGCGCGACCTGGTGCAGGCACTCTTCGTCCGCCTGTGGGAAAAGCGGGCCACCCTCCCCCACCCCCTGAATCTGAGCGCCTACCTGCACACCGCCGTGCGCAACGCCTGTCTCAAGCGGATAGACCACTACCGGGTGCGGCAGGCGCACCAATCCCAGGTCGAGGAGGCACCGGCTGTCCCTTCCCCGCAGGATCATCTCGAAGCCCACGAAACCGCCGAACACATCCGGCAGGCCCTGGCCGCCCTGCCCGCCCGCTGTCGTGAGGCCTTCTTGCTCACCCGCCAAGAGGGTCTCAGCTACCGCGAAGCGGCCACCCGCATGGGCGTCAGTCCCAAAACGGTAGAGGTACAAGTCAGCAAAGCCCTGAAGCGGCTGCGGGAACACCTGGGCGAGGCGCTGGTCCTCCTGATGCTGATGGGAAGATGATGGTCCGACAGGCGTATCAAAAAAAATGATCCCGGCATAAGGGAAAGAACCCGTTGAGCGGTTAGGCCTATACCTATGGCAGCATCTGATCCTGATACCATCCCCTGGCGGCTGATCGCCGCCAACCTGCTCGGCAGCGCTGGCGAAGCCGAGCAGGCCGAGCTGCGCCATTGGCGTAGCGCCGCCCCCGCCAACGAGACCCGTTACCAGCAGGCCCTGCGCCTGTGGGAGCAAGGCGGGCAATTGGGACCCGAATTCCCTTTTACCAGCCAGGTGGACTGGCCAGCCGTGGCGGCCCAGGTAGGCCAGGTGCGGCGACCTTGGTGGACCCGGCCCACCCTGCGGGTGGCGGCCATGGTCCTGCTTTTGTTGGGGCTGGGGGCGCTGCTGTGGCGCAGCCTGCGCCCCGAGCCGCTCCAGTGGACAGAAGTCCACGCCCAGGCGGAGGATCTATCTCTTTCCCTCCCTGATGGCAGCCAGGTAACGCTGCGACAAGGAGCCAGCCTCCGCTATCCCGAGACATTTGCCGGCCAGGTGCGACACCTGCAACTAAGCGGCGAAGCCTGGCTGGAGGTCGTCCCCGATCCCGAGCGCCCCTTGCGGGTCCAGGGACCCGATATGGCCGTCACCGTGCTGGGCACGGCCTTTGCCTTTCGAGACCTGCCCGGCGATGGCCGGGGACAAGTGGATCTGGTCGAAGGCCGGGTAGCCGTTTCGGCCGGGGACTCGCTGGCCCTGAGCCCCGGTGAGACCGCCCGCCTGGCGGGCGACAGCCTGGCCAAAATCCCCCAAAACCCCCATTTTCTAGCCTGGCGGCAGGGCGAGCTGCGCTTCGAAGACGCCCCCCTGGACGAGGTCTTGCCTGCCCTCAGCCGGTATTTCGAGCGGGACTTTGTTCTGGTGGGCCCCGCCGCGCCTAAGGCGCGGCTCGTGGCTCCCCCCTCGGTGTCTTGGACTACCTCGGGCTACTCAGAGGTAGCCTTCTGCGCCGAGGCAGGCAAAGCCCTCTGCCTCTTGCGTAGCATGATCTCAACGCGCCGGTTGTGGGCCTTGTTGCCGGGCTCGATCGGATGTAGATAGCCCCAGCTCGAGGTCGAGAGGCGCTCCTGCCCGATCCCCTTCTCGATCAGGAAGCGGCGCACGC
>RFHL01000067.1 GCA_003696875.1 Bacteroidota bacterium
CCCTTGCTCGGTGGCCGCCAGATCGGTGGGATAGAGGGGCGTGACCTCCAAGGCGAGGTCCCAGACCAGGGCCGGGATAGGCAGACGCAGGGTATCGGCGGGCGACACCAACGTATCGCGCTGCTGCTCGGCTCCGCTCAGGCAATCGTACCAACGAACTTCATAGGCCCCGGCGGGGCTGCCGGGGAGTTCCAGAACGGCTCCGACCTGCGCGGGCGGGGAACCCTGACTCTGGAGTTGCGCATGGGTATAGCGGTGATGAAAGAGCCAGGCCCCCACCCAGCGGCCGCCGGCGGACCGAAGCACGTAGGGATCTATGGCCGATCCCAAGCCCGCGAAGGTATAGCTGGCGACGGTGATCCAGTCGGTACCGGTGTTCTCGACCCGGAGGCTGTGGCCGCCAGCGGGAATCGGAAGGGTATAGGTCTGGTGAACCTGCCCCGGCTGTTGCAGGACGGGCAAGCCGTCGAGAAAGATCGTGATCTCGGGATCCTGCCCCTGCGTGGCGCCGGTCTGCAGGCTGAAGGTACCGGCGGCCGGGTAATCGAGCTGGAATACCGGCGGCCGCCGGTATTGGGTGTTCCAGACCGCCCCGTAGAGGTAGGTGGAGAGGGCCGCGTCAGGCGGGCTGAGGGTGCCTTCCGCATCCAGCAGAAAAACCGTGTCGGCCAGTTCGCCCCAGCCGAGGCTGGGGACCAGCAGGGTCTCGCCGGGTGCCCCCTGCACCCGGGCGGGGGCGGGCTGCATCCCGGCCGCAAGGAGGGGCAGGCTCCCCACCCGGGCCGCGAGCGGCCCCAGATGCCGGAAGAGCCCCTGGGGCTCGACGTAGGTGTCCCACCACCAGCTGAAGGCGGCCCCCATGCCGCCGGCGTAGACGCTGGCCCAGAGGCTGTTGTGCAGGTGGATGCCGTCAGGGTCGACGCTCGCCAGCGTGGCTCCGCCGGTCTCCAGCCCAAACTCGCCCACCAGGGTGGGCTTGGGGTAATCGTCGCGGTAGGTCCGCACCGACTGGGCGAGCCGGCGCTCGAGGTTGGGCTGGGGGGCGTAGTGGTGGCTTTGGGTGAAGTCGATCACCGGCAGGGACCAGACATCCGGATCATAGCTGCTATGGGCAAAGGAGGTGGTGACGAGGTGGCCGTAGGGATCGTGCTCCTTCAGGAAACGGCCCATCTCGTCGTGCCAGGCGACGATGGCGGGCTGGTGGATGTCGTAGCCATCGACGAAGTCCAGTTCGTTGCCGAGCTCCCAGGCCAGCAGGCTGCGGGCATAGCCGTAGCGGGCGAGCAGGTAGCGGAGGCGATTGCGGGTCCAGGCCCGGGCCTGGGGGTGGGTGAAAAAGTCGCTGGGCTGAGCGCACATGCCGCCGTTGGCGGCGTTGTAGGGGTTTTGATGCCACTGGGGATTGACCTGGGTGGAGAGCTGGCCATGGTGGTGCAGGCAAAGGAGGAAGGCCATGTCCTGGCTGGCCGCCTGCTCAAAGAGCCAGTCGAGGTAGGCGGCTTTGTCTTGCCGGTACTGGCCCAGGCCAGCGTAGCCGCCGCCCAGCCATTCGAGGCTGAGGCCCCAGTCGCAGTTCCACACGCGAAAGGCGTTGGCATCCCGCGCTTGCAGGCTGTCGAGCCAGCGGCGGTAGTCGAGGGCGGGGTTGCTGGCGGGCCAGGCAAGGTTGAGGCCGAGGGGGACGAAGGGACTGCCGTCGTCCCGCTGTAAGTAGCGGCCGGCGACCTGCCGGACAAATCCCGGGGAAGGCGGGCCGGCCTGGCAGCTGAAGCTGCCGGGCGGGGCCTGGGTGCTGCCATGCGCGTCAGAGAGGGAGAAGGTGTAGGTCCATAGTCCGGCTTGGTCAGGAGTGAAGCGGAGGCGGAAACCGCCGGGGCCGGCGGGGGTGAGGGTGCCGCTGGCATCGGGCCCCTGGAAGGGCTCCAGGTAGAAGCCGTCAACTGAAAGACTGTCTCCAGCCGGAGAGACAAAGGTCGCCCACAGCCGGACTTGGTTGTAGTCGTAGGGATTGCTATACTGGGCGCTCAGGTCGATGGTGAACTCGACCTTTTCGTAGCGCAGATATGGGCCGGCGCTGAGGTGGATCTGGTGGATGAGGGGAGATTGGGCCATAACAAGCGTAAAAGGAAACCCTAATAAGCCCCAGGTCAGGCCCAGTAGCCTGATACAGAGGGGGCTATGCAGCAATCCTTTCGACATAGTCGTTAGACGAATTAGAAACCCTTGGGCCAGAAAATACATCTTTTTGCCCGAATTGTGCAGGCTGGTTGGTTCGCCCGGTCCGCCTGATCCTGTATTCTTTCCTCCAATCTGCTCCCATGCGACATGCCCCTATAATATGTAGCCTGTTCATCCTGCTCGCTTGCAAAGGCCCTGAGCTGCCTGATCCTGTCCCCGATCCCGTCCCTGAGGACTACGCTGGGACCTACCAGGGCCGCGTGATATATGGGAAATCCTATTGGGCAGACTCCACCTATACCGACTCCGTCGGGCAACCGGTCTTCTGGTGGGTGCCGCGAGCTGAGCACGACACCTTTGCGACCACCATCGAACTGGTGGCGCTCGGGCCAGACAGCCTGATGTTTCTTCCGGGTGACAGCCTCGCCCCGGCTTTGGCAGGCTTTTCCACCCGCTTTGCCTGGGTGGGAATTGATACGACCTACCAGGAATGGTGGTCCTGCTATGACTGCAGCAATGGCTATCGCATCTATTTCGGGGCGGATGGAGACAGCCTGTATTTCTGGCGGGATAACAGCAGTTGGGGTCAGATGCCCTACGAAAACCATTCGGAAGGATACCGCTTTGCGGGGGCAAGGTAGCCAGCGCTCTATGTTTCCTCTCCCGTCGGTATCTTTGCCGCATGTCTACCGCTGAGAAGCATCCGCAGAGCCCGGCTCTGGACCGCCTCACCGCCCTCTGGGCGTTGAGCGAGGCCGGTCTGGGGGGCGTGCTGCACGCGCTGCGTACCCCTTTCACCGGCTTGCTGGTGGGCGGCATGGCCATCCTGCTCATCAGCCTGATCGCTCAGGCCAGCCCCCGCCCGGGGCGGGCCATCCTCCGGGCCCTGGTGGTAGTACTGATTATCAAGGCGCTGGTGAGCCCGCACTCCCCGCCCACCGCCTACCTGGCGGTAGGCTTTCAGGGGTTGCTGGGGGCGACGCTCTTCGGAGGGCTGGGGCCGCGCCTGGCAGCCCTGCTGCTTGGGCCGCTGGCCCTGCTGGAGTCGGCTTTGCAAAAGCTGCTGGTGCTGACTCTGCTTTTTGGACAGCCGCTCTGGACGGCTGTCGATGCCTTTATGCAGAGCGTGGGGGACACCCTACCCTTTCTGGCCGGCCATCCCTGGCTGGGCAGCCAGGGACTGATCGCGCTTTATGTAGGCGGCTATGCCCTGGCCGGTCTGCTGATCGGCTGGCTGGCGGGGCAGCTGCCGGCCCGGATCCGGGCCGAACAAGCTCAGCTACCAGCGGTGACGCTTCCGCCGCCGGCGCCGCCCGCGCGGCGCAAAAGGCGCGGGCAGCGGGTCCTCATCCTGCTCCTGACGCTGGGATTTCTGCTGCTTTTCCAGCCGGAGGGCGGGCCTCCCCTGCTGTGGCTGCTGCTTCGGGTAATCCTGGTGCTGGCGCTCTGGTACCTGCTGGTGGCACCGGCTCTGCTGTGGCTGCTGCGCCGCTATCTGCTGAAGCAGCGAGGACAGTTTGAAGCAGAGGTCGCTCAAGCGCTGGACATGCTGCCACTGCTGCGGCAATATGCCTGGCAAGCCTGGCGCGACAGCGCACCGCGCCGCGGTCCGGCGCGGCTATGGCTGTTTGTGATTCGCCTCCTGGCCTATACCCTCCAGCCTCCTGATGCAAGCTGATATCCATATCTTCACCGGCCCAATCCGCAGCGGTAAGACCACCCGGCTCTGGCAATGGGCCGCAGGCCGGGACGATGTCGGAGGCTTTCTAAGCCCCGACCGGGAAGGGGTCCGGCATTTTTACCATCTGCCGAGCGGGAAGTGGCTCCCCTTTGAGGCCCCAGCCGGGGCCGACCCGGCCTCAGTGATTGAGATCGGCCGCTTTCGCTTCTGGCGAGAAAGTCTGGTCCAGGCCCAGGGTTGGTTGCAAGAGGGACTGGCGGCCCCAAAGCCCTGGCTGGTGATCGATGAGGTTGGAAAACTGGAACTTCGGGGAAAAGGGTTGGAGCCCGCCGTGTCGGCGGTCATTGGCCACTATCGCCAGGCTTCCAACCCGGGTCGGCTGCTGCTGGTGGTGCGGGACTATTTGCTCCCCGAAGTCCAGACGCAGTACCACCTCACGGGCTGCATCCTGCACCGGGAAGTCGACTTCTGAGCCCGCCTCAAGCAGGAAGAAAACGCCAAACAGTCAGGCTTGCTCGTCCTCGGCAGCGGCTTTGCCTCGCCACCACATCGCGAGCGAAGAGCCCGTGATGTTCATCAGCGGTCCAAAGACCGCCGGGGCGAGGCCTACGGTGGCCACCTTGCCCATTTCGAGGGCGATGCCCGAGGCGAGCCCGCCGTTTTGCATCCCCACCTCCAGGGCAATGGTGCGGCAGTCACGCTCCGGCATGCGTAGCAGGCGACAGGCCCCATAGCCCAGGCCGTAGCCGGCCAGGTTGTGGATCAGGCAGGCAAGCAGCAGGAGCAAACCCACATCCAGCAGGCTGTCGCGGCCCGCCGCGGTGATGATGGTGATGATGAAGGCAATGCCTCCCATCGAAACCAGCGGCATGGCCCGGTCTACGAGGGGAAATTTGCCATGAAAGAAGTGGTTGAAGAGTAGCCCGGCAGCGATGGGAAGGATGACGATCTTGACGATGCTCCACATCATGCCCCAAAAGTCGATGGGCACGTACTGCGCGGCCAGGGTTTGCATGAGAAAGGGCGTCATCAGTGGAGCCAGCAGGGTGGCCACGGCCGTGAGCGTGACGGAGAGGGCCAGATTGGCCTTGGCGAGATAGGACATGACGTTGGAGGCGAGACCGCTGGGCGAAGCGCCCACCAGGATGATGCCCGCCGCGATCTCGGGCGGGAACCCGAAGGCCGAAACCAACCCAAAGCCCACAAAGGGCATGATGGTGAACTGACAGACCACCCCCACGAGGACACCCTTGGGCATCTTAGCCACCCCGGCAAAGTCCCGCAGGCTCATGGCCGTACCCATGCCAAACATGATGAGTTGTAGCAGGGGTACGATCAGCGACTTAAGGGCATATCCGCCCCAACTCGTAAAGAGTTGCGGATAGCTGAGCGAGATGGTGACCGCCGCAAAAATGATGAGGGTATAGCTAAGGCCCCGCGTGGCCTCATGGGCGCGCACAGCGAGGGCGAGGGTCAGAAAGAGACCGACGAGGACCGGGCCGAACCAGGTATACTGCTCCTGAATACCCA
Source organism: Bacteroidota bacterium (assembly GCA_003696875.1). GTDB lineage: Bacteria > Bacteroidota > Bacteroidia > J057 > J057 > RFHL01. The sequence goes on from RFHL01000067.1 coordinate 5,390, forward strand.
GATAGATCGCCACCAGGGCAAGTAGCGCCGCGAGAATCAACAGGATGCGTGCCTGTGCAGGGGATATCCGCATGGAGGATTAGGTTGGAGGTGAGGACGGAAAATGCGGAATTTTGGGCAGGTGTACAACCGGCTCCGTCGGGCCTCCCGCCCGGGCCGAAGGGATGCGCCTACTGAGCAAGCACCGCCTGAATCCGATTCCATTCGGCCTGGGCGGGATGGGTGGGGGCGACCTCCGCCAGCAAGGCTTTGGCCTACATCAGACGGGCCCGCGCTTCGTCTCCCCTACCCTGTCGATGAAGCCAATGGGCCGGATAGGTACGCACCATGGCCTGATTTAAGGCTGGCCGGGCGGTCTCTTCCTGAAAGGCGAGGGCAGCGGCGAGCAAAGCCCCGGCGGCTTCGTCCTTTCCGAGCGCCAGCAGGCTGCGGGCATGGTAGGCCTGAGCCAAATCCCGGAAACGATGCAAGTCGAGGGACTCCATCATGGCCACGGCTTCGCTGTGGCTTTGGGCCGCCGCCTCATATTGCTCCTGGGCATACCGGGCATTTCCCATGGCGATGAGCATCGCCACCTGATGCGGGGTCTCAGGGCCATAGAGCCGGGCAATCTTGTTCATGGCGAGCGGCAAATGCTCAGCCTGGGCTGAAAAGCGTTCTTGGCCTGCGGTAATTTTCGACAAGTTGCAATGGGCCAGGGCTACAAAGTGGCTTTCTTCGCCCAATAGCCGTCGGAATCCCTCCAAAGCGGCCTCCCCCGCCGCCTGCGCGGCGGCGAGGCTGTCCACCCCCAGCAGGGTTTCGGCCTGGGCATTCTGGGCGTGGGCCATGAAAATGGTCTTGTCATAGTCCCCGGCCATGAGCACCGCCACCGCCTGCCGGCTACATGCCAGGGCCTTATCTTGCTTGCCCAGCGCCTGTAAGGGGTCTACCCGATTGCTGAGGGTTTGGGCGAAATCAAGGGTGTCGGGTATGCCTTGCTGGCGCATCAGCGCCAGGGCGCGGGCAAACAAGGAATCGACTCCCTGGGGATCGCCCATTTCGTACCGGAGCGGGCCGTAGTCGTTAAAAACGACCTCCAGATGCCGTGGCCCGGTCCCATATGAACGGCGGCTTGCCCTACGTCATTGGCAGCAACCAGAATCCCTCCACGGTGGAATCACTGGCGGTAGATCCCCGCAACGGCTTTGCATGATCGCCTTTGGCCTGTGCAATAGCGACCCCCTCTGCCAGGAACTTTCGGTCCCACTGACCCCAATTGGCGACAGGATTCCGTCAAAGTGGACCTTCTACCCCAATCCAGCCACCAACGCGATCCAGATTTCCGGTCAGGGATGGGCAAGTGGGCCCTACCCTATCTATATCCTGGACCCGCAGGGTCGTACCTTGTTTGTCCGGAGGGAGCTCCTCCAGGCTGGAGCCAAACTGTCCCTGTCTCTTCCCTGGCACCGGGCTTGTACTATCAGCGAATCCAGGGGCCAGAGGGACTAGCCCACCGCTCATATCGGAAAAAATAATCCGCGGGGCATGTGGCGAAAATCTCGCGTTTCAAGTCACACCTATGAGTGGGGCCAGGCAGGGATGCCTGGCCCCAACGGATTTCACGTAAGAGGTGACCTCCCCACCAGGGCAGGACGCGCTCTTTCGTCCACTTGTGTATATTAAGGACAACGTGAGTTTGGGATAAGTGGAGGAAGTATCCTCTGTAATTGACTGTTTATCAAATAATTGGCTATCATTCTGAGCCAGCCCGAAGGGCGCCAGCGAAGGATTTGTTAGGACACATGAGATGCTTCGCTTCGCTCAGCATGACAATCGTCGATGGGAGACTTTTAAACAGGTTTTTATCCAAAACTCACGTTAAGGACAGGATACTTCGGCCCGTTTCTGGTGATTCCATTCATTGTCTTTCCATTCCCCTAACCTGCTCGCTTATGCCCAAGTCCTCCCCCAAAGCCGACCGGCGCGACTTCTTGAAAACCGCCGGCCTCGGCGGCCTCTCCCTCGGCCTCTTTGCCCTCGCCCCTGAGGAAGAAGCCGTCACCTATGCCACCCAACGCGTGCGCCGCCACGGTGCGCCCTCAGACCTCAAGATCACAGACATGCGCTTCGTCCACATCAACGACGCGCCCATGAGCTGCCCCATCATCCGCATTGATACCAATCAGGGTATCTCCGGCTGGGGCGAAGTCCGCGACGGGGCTTCCTTCCGCTACGCGCTCTTTCTCAAGAGCCGCATCTTGGGTATGAACCCCTGCAATGTTGAGATGATCTTCAAGCGCATCAAGCAGTTTGGCTACCACGGCCGGCAGGGCGGCGGGGTCTCGGGTGTCGAGATGGCCCTCTGGGACCTGGCCGGCAAGGCCTACGAGGTGCCGGTCTATCAGCTGCTCGGTGGCAAATACCGCGACAAAGTGCGCATCTATTGTGACACCACCCGCTCGGACGATCCGCAGGTTTTTGGCCAGCGCATGAAGGCACGGGTTGACAAGGGATTCACCTTCCTCAAGATGGACTTCGGGATAGAACTCCTCAAGGATGAGCCCAACACCGTCGTCAACTCCAACTTCTGGGACATCGGCCGGCAGTGGAGCCGGGTGCCGGGCACCTATGGTGAGACCGAGCACCCCTTCACCCAGGTACAGGTGACCGATGCCGGCATCGAGAAGATGTGCCAGTATGTCGCGGCCGTCCGCGACGCGGTCGGCTATGAGATCCCCCTGGCGGCCGACCACTTTGGCCACTTCGGAGTGAATGAGTGTATCCGCCTGGGCGAGGCCCTGGAGCCCTATCGCCTGGCCTGGTTGGAGGACATGATCCCCTGGAAATACACCGACGCCTGGCGCGAGATTACCCTGAGCATCAATACCCCCACCCTCACCGGCGAGGACATTTACCTCAAAGAGGAATTTATCAAGCTGTGCGATACCCGCTCGGTGGACATGATACAGCCTGACCTGGCCACCGCCGGGGGCATCCTGGAGACCAAGAAGATCGGCGACTATGCCGAGGAAAAGGGCATCGCCATGGCCATGCACTTTGCCGGTACGCCCATCTCCTTTATGGCCAATGTCCACAGCGCCGCCGCCACGCAAAACTTCGTGGCGCTGGAGCACCACTCAGTGGATGTGGACTGGTGGGAAGACCTCGTCGTCGGGGACAAGCCCCTGGTCGTGGACGGCTTTGCCCCGGTACCCGAAAAGCCTGGGCTGGGCGTCGAACTTAATGAGGAGGTCGCCCGCGCCCATATGGACAAAGAACTGGGCTTCTTCGAGCCGACAGGCGAATGGGACAAGAAACGCAGCTGGGATCGGCTGTGGAGCTGAGAATGTGCCTCCAGCCAGGAGAGTAGAGGTGCGCAATGGGTCTGTGGATGAAAAATCTTCCCAACAGAGACTTTTGGCATTGTAAACGGTCTGACAGCTAGGCAATTTAGGCTGCCAAAGTGGTTTGCCTGTATTCACCCATCATCTTCCAACGTATCCGTCATGTCTGAAAGACCCGAAGTCGTCATCCTGAGCGCCGTTCGTACCGCCATCGGCACCTATAACGGTGGGCTCAAGGATGTGCCTCCTACCCAGCTTGGAACCATTTGCGCCAAGCGAGCGATCACCGATGCTGGCCTGGATCCCACCGATATCCAACACACCTTTTTCGGCAACGTCATTCACACTGAGCCGCGTGATATGTATATGTCCCGGGTGGTAGCCGTCGAGGCGGGCGTGCCGCACGAAGCCCCTGCCCTCACCGTGAACCGACTGTGCGGCAGCGCCATGGAGGCCATCGTTCAGGCAGCGCGTACCATTGAGTTAGGCGATGCTCAGACTGCCCTCGCCGGGGGAGCCGAAAGCATGAGCCGCGCCGTCTACTCGCTGCCGGCCTTTCGCTGGGGCAACCGCATGGGCGATGGCAAGGTCATCGACATGATGACCGGAGCGCTGACCGATCCCTTCGGCAACGGCCATATGGGCATCACCGCCGAAAATGTCGCCAAGCACTACGGCATCAGCCGTGACGCGCAGGACGCGCTGGCTCTGGAGAGCCAGCGCCGCGCCGCCCATGCGATTGCGGAGGGCTATTTCAAAGGGCAAATTGTCCCGGTCGAAATCAAAACCCGCAAAGGCACCACCGTTTTCGATACCGATGAGCACCCCCGGGCAGGAACCACCGCCGAAGGGCTGGCCAAGCTGCGACCCGCCTTTGACAAGGAAGGTTCCGTTACCGCCGGCAATGCCTCCGGCATCAACGACGGTGCCGCCGCCCTGGTCCTCATGCAGGGCGATGCCGCCCGTGCACGCGGCCTGAAGCCGCTGGCC
>RFHL01000803.1 GCA_003696875.1 Bacteroidota bacterium
GATCTGGGAGAGGCCGTTTCCGTGGAGGCGGTCACCGCCTATTGCTACGAGGACCTCGGCGCCTGGATCTTTTTCCCCAAAGGCCTGAGCCTAGAGACCTCTTTGGATGGCAGCCAGTTTCAGCGGGTGAGCGAGCAGAGCTTTCCTATCCCTGAGGCCGAACGCGCCCCCTCCCAGCAGGCCTTCCGCATGAGATTTGGTGCCCGGCAGGCCCGCTACCTGCGGGTGCGGGTCCAGAACGTAGGGGAGCCTCCTGCCTGGCACCCCGGCGCCGGGGGCAAGGCCTGGGTATTTGTGAGTGAGCTGATGGTGGAGTAAGGAAAAGAGGCTGCCCTGGGTGGGGCAGCCTCAAACAGGTGGGTTCTTATCCTCAGGATTTAGGCAAAGGCCACTCCGATGTGCTCTTCCTTCATGCTCTCTTCGATCTCGACCAGCACCGTGGGATCCTCGATGGTGGAAGGAGGAGTAAACTTCTTACCGTCAGCGATGAAGCGCATGGTCTTACGCAAGATCTTCCCAGAACGCGTTTTCGGCAGACGAGAGACCACAATGGCCTTGCGGAAGCAAGCGATGGGACCTACTTTTTTACGAACCATGTCCACCAGTTCGGCTTCGATCTCGGCAGGATCGGTCATGACGCCTTCTTTCAGGACGACGAAGCCCACGGGAACCTGACCTTTTAGCGCTTCTTCGATGCCGATGACCGCACACTCGGCCACCGCAGGGTGCGCGGCGACCACCTCTTCCATATCGGAGGTAGAAAGGCGGTGCCCGGCGACGTTGATCACATCGTCGATGCGGCCAGTGATGAAGACGTAACCATCCTCGTCCTTGTAGCCGCCATCTCCGGCGAGATAGTAGCCGGGATAGGCGCTCAGATAGGAGCTGACAAAGCGTTCATTGTCGTTCCAGAGATTGGGGAGGCAGCCAGGCGGCAGCGGCAGTTTGATCACCACCGCACCTTCTTCGTTGGGACCAACCTCGGCGCCATCGGGATCCAGCACCCGGAGGTCATAGCCACAGACCGGGCGTGAAGCCGAACCCGGCTTGACCGGGGCGAGCCCATAGCCAGCCATATTGGCGAGCATGGCCCAGCCCGACTCGGTCTGCCACCAGTGGTCGATCACGGGTACGCCCAAGGTATCCTTGGCCCATTCGTACGTGGCCACGTCGCAGCGCTCACCCGCCAGGAAGAGATACTTCAGACTGGGCAGGTCATACTTGGCCTTGTAAATGCCGCTTGGGTCCTCCTTCTTGATGGCCCGGATGGCCGTGGGCGCGGTAAAGAGCGCCCGGACGTTGTATTCCTGAATCACCCGCCAGAAGGTACCGGGATCGGGGGTCTTGATGGGTTTGCCCTCAAAGACGATGGTCGTACAGCCGTGAATCAGCGGCCCGTAGACAATGTAGGAATGGCCTACCACCCAACCCACATCCGAAGCGGCCCAATAGACGTCACCGGGCTCAATGTCGTAGACATACCGCATGCTGTACTTCATCGCCACGGCATACCCCCCATTGTCACGGACAATGCCTTTGGGCTTACCGGTGGTACCGGAAGTGTAAAGGATGTAGAGCGGATCAGTAGCCTCCAGCGGCACATAGTCCGCCGGCTCGGCCTGGGCAAACAGGGTTTCCCAGTCATAGTCACGGCCTTCTTGCAGCTCAGCCTCGATGCCGGGGCGCTTGTATACGACCACTGTCTCGGGCTTGTGCTCGGCCAGGTCGATGGCATGGTCTATGATGGGTTTGTAGGCAATGTGGCGGCTGATCTCCACGCCGCCGCTGGCGGCGAGGATGACCTTGGGTTTGGCGTCGTCTATGCGGATAGCCAACTCCGGGGCGGCAAAGCCACCAAAAACGACCGAATGCACCACCCCCAGACGGGCACAGGCCAGCATGGCCATGAGCGCCTGGGGAATCATGGGCATATACACGATGGCGGTATCGCCTTTTTGCAAGCCCAGATCACGGAGGAAGCCGGCTGTTTTGGCCACCTCGTCTCTCAGTTCCCGGTAGGTGTAAATCTGCTTCTTGCCGGTGACGGGCGAATCATAAATCAGGGCGGGCTGATCGGCCCGGCCGTTTTCCACATGATAGTCCAGGGCGAGATAGCTGGTGTTCAGCTTCCCTCCCTCAAACCACCGATAATGGCCCTGAGCATCCTGAGACAGGCCCTGCTGAGGAAACTCAAACCAGTCGATTTCATGGGCTTGTTCCAGCCAGAACTCAGCAGGTTGCTCGATGCTGCGCCGATAATCAGATTCGTAACTACGCATAAGTTGAGAGATTGAATGGTGTAGTGTCTTCAAAAAGGTCGTCTCCCGCCTGGGAGCGATCTCCGCGAGAACGAGCCTAAGCTAATGAGAAAAAAGAGCTGGAAGGATGACAAAAGGTAGTCCCGGCATTGATTTTTTCTCCTATCATGGGGGGCGTAAAAATGGCCCCTGGCGCGCCTGCAGCGCCCTGTCCATAGATTACCTATCTAGATATCTAGATATTTGCTATTTTCCAAATCTTTCGCTTGATTTGGTAGGTGGTCCCAAGTCTGCCCGGTCCTGCTTCGGCGCTGAACCATCCATGACTCTCATTTAATCATTATCTCTACTATGACACCGCGAATTAATTCTTTTGAAGAGTATCAGAACGTGTACCAGCGTAGCGTAGACGACCCGGAAGGCTTCTGGGCGGAAATAGCCAGCACCTTTGTCTGGCAAAAGAAGTGGGACAAAGTCGTCGAATGGGACTTTCGCGATCTGAATGTAAAATGGTTCGAAGGGGGCAAGGTCAACATCACGGAAAATGCCCTGGACCGGCATCTGGAGACCCGGGGGGATCAGGTGGCCATCATCTGGGAACCCAATGACCCCAATGGCGAAGTCAAGAACTTCACCTACCGCCAACTACACGCTGAAGTATCCCGCCTGGCCAATGCCTTGAAGGCGCAAGGCGTAGGCAAAGGCGATCGGGTGTGTTTCTATATGCCGATGGTACCGGAATTGGCGATCGGGGTGCTGGCCTGTGCCCGGATCGGGGCGATCCACTCGGTGGTTTTTGCCGGCTTTTCGGCCTCGGCCCTGGCCGACCGCATCAATGATGCCTCCTGTAAGATGGTGATTTGCTCGGATGGCAACTTCCGGGGTGCCAAGAAGATTCCGGTCAAATCCGTGGTAGACGAAGCCCTGTCCACCTGCCCCTCGGTGGAGAAGGTCTTGGTGCTAAAGCACACCGGCATGGAGGTGGACTGGACCGAAGGGCGTGATGTCTGGTTCAGCGATGCCCTCGCTGGCATGAGTACCGACTGCCCCCCCGAGCCTATGGACAGCGAGGACATGCTTTTCATCCTCTACACTTCCGGCTCTACGGGTAAGCCCAAGGGCGTGGTACACACCACCGGCGGATACATGGTGTATGCCGAGTACTCCTTCCGCAACGTCTTTCAGTACGAAGACGGGGATGTGTACTGGTGTACCGCCGACATCGGCTGGATCACTGGACACACCTATATCGTCTATGGCCCGCTGCTCGCCGGGGCAACCTCGGTGATGTTTGAGGGGGTCCCCACCTACCCCGATGCAGGGCGCTTCTGGCAGGTGTGCGAAAAGCATGGCGTGACCCACTTCTACACCGCCCCTACTGCCATCCGGGCCCTGGAAGCCAAAGGAACCGAATTTGTCAAGCCCTACGACCTGAGCAAGCTCAAGGTGCTTGGATCAGTGGGCGAGCCCATCAATGTCGAGGCCTGGAACTGGTATAATGAAAACATAGGGGCCAAGGATATCCCCATCGTGGATACTTGGTGGCAAACCGAAACCGGCGGGATCATGATCTCTCCGCTGGCCCACCACACCCCCCTGAAGCCCTGCTACGCCACC
>RFHL01000804.1 GCA_003696875.1 Bacteroidota bacterium
AGTTGACCGTCAGGTTGCGCCAATTTTTGCCCGCGTAGAAGCGCCGGTTGCGGCGGCTGTCCAGGCTGCCCATGTCTCCGCGGGTGAACCCCGCGGAGAGGCCACTCACGGCGTAGCCGTTGTAGGTCTCCACTTTGATGACGGCAAAGCCGGCAAATCCCCCATAGATGGCCGATCCCGGTCCGCGGATGATCTCAATGCGCTTGATCATCTCTACGGGATAGTGATTGCCAAAGGAAAGGCCCCCCGAGTAGATGTCATTCATTTCCAGCCCATCTACCAGAAGGAGGACTTTGCCCTCATTGGCCCAGTTGCCGCGTACCCCGATACCTACCCGGCCGGCTTGGTCGAGGGCAAACCCAAAGCCTGGCACCAGCCGTAGCAGGTCGATCAGGTCCCGGGCCCCGGAGTTGCGGATTTCTTCTTCGGTAATCAGGGTAATGATGCCAGGGGCATTGCGTTGAGAAAGGAGCTTTTGGGCCGCGACGCTCACGGGGCTGTTGAGATAGGGGTCAAGCTGATTGCTGGTGTCCCGAATGCTCACAGAATCGAGGGCCTGTAGGGGCAGGTCGTAAAAGTCAGCGAGGGCGGCACTGTCGAGCCGGGTAGAATCCACCTGTCCCCGGGCTGGCCAGGCCAGCCCCAGGAGACTCAGCAGGATCATGCCTGACAGGCTTCTCATGGAGGTGAAATTCCGCAAAGCTTTTCCTATCCCCAAATGTGGCGCATCCATTTTAAAAAGACCAGCCCCAGGCTGGTACGTTGCAGGGCAGGCAGCCGGATATTTGGCGCCTACCAGCCGTCGTTGTATCTTTTCACATGCAGTGGTCAGATGCTTTTCTGGATGCCGCCCGTGGGCGTACCGACCCTGCCGCCGACCAGGCGGTGGCCAGCCTGGTGGCGGAACTGGGCCCGTCTGGGGCCCACCATCTTTTTGATACCTTGATCCGGCAGGTAGACCTGCCGCCAGCAGACCTGCCACCTGTCTTGGCAGACTTTGTGCATCGTCACAGCAGTCTGCCCTCCTGGGCCGATGCGCAGCAATTGCGCCGCGCCGGGACGGTTTTCCTTGATCATGGCCCCAAGTTTCTGGTGTATCTGTATTACCTCTCGCTCCCTACGCTCTATAGTTGTGCCAAGGGGGCCCAGGTTTTGGCCCTGACCGGTCGCCTCATGCCGGAACGAGTGGGGCATGAGCGCTTTTCCCGTCGTATTGCCGAGACCGGGCAGTTTATCCTGGATGTGATGTCGCCCGGAGGGCTGCAGACCGGTGGCAAGGGCATCGCCACGACCCTGCGCGTGCGCCTGATTCATGCCGCGATCCGGCATTTTTTGCCGCCCGATCGCTGGGAGACCGCCTGGGGTCGGCCCATCAATCAGGAGGATCTGGCCCTGACCCTTATGACCTTCTGCATCAGCATGTTTCGGGGACTGGAGCGGACGGGCATTGCCCTGTCGCCGCCAGATGCCGAGGCCTACTTCCACGCCTGGCGCGTGGTGGGGTACCTTTTGGGGGTGGAGGAGGAGCTGTTGCCGGAGGATGTAGCTGCGGGGACAGGGTTGCACGACCGCATATTAGGGCGACAGCTGGCACCCTCAGCAGCCGGAAGGGAGCTGGTCCAGGCCCTGATCCACTTTGCCGAGCAGACGATCCCGGGCCAGCTGTTTGATCAGGCCCCCTACATTCTGATCCGCCATTTGGCGGGAGAGGCGGTGGCCCGGGCCCTGGCCGTGGCGCCACGTCAGGGCTGCCTGTTCGTGGCCCTTCCCCCGACGCTTCGCGCCTGGTTGGGCTGGGTCGAGCGCTGGGAGGACCTCTCTGAACCGAGTCATGAGATCATGGACCGGCTGTCACAAAAGCTCGTCCATGGCATGGTGGCCTTTTTCAATGACTATAAGGGGGAAACGTTTCGCGTACCCCCCGGGGTGCAGCAGGCCTGGCATATATAGGGAGAGGGAAGGCAAACAGGGACTCAGCGTGTGGGCTCCGTATAGCTATGCAGGCGGGCGACGACCGCCCAGTGTCCCCGGGCTTCGGCCAGGTCCAGGGCCGTTTCATTCTTGTCGGTCAGGGCATTGGGGTCCGCCCCATAGGTCAGCAGGAGTTCGACCATGTCCACCCGGCCGTTATACGCGGCGCTGTGCAGGGGCGTGATGCCATCCTGTTGGGTAGCGTTGACCTCGGCGCCCCGGCGCAGTAAGAGGCGCACCAGGGAAATGTTGCCAATGGCTACTGCTGAGTGCAGAGGACGAACCTTGAACGTATTGTCCGCCGGGCGATCAACCGAGGCCCCCCGGTGGATGAGTTCCTCGGCCGCCTCGTAGTGCCCAAAAAAGGAAGCCAGCCCCAGAGGGGTAAATCCATCAGGCGCGTAGGCATCGGCCAGGGTAGGCCGGGCCTGCAGGTGCCGGCGCAACTCTACCAAATCGCCTATGGCCGCAGCTTCGTGAATGTTGAGCCGACGGAGGTAACGACGAATCAGATGCACGATGTCCCAGTGTCGATGGTAAATCGCAAAGAGGAGTACCGAAACGCCGCCTTCGGTTTTGGCTTTGGCCAGGCTGGGATCAGCCTCCAGGAGCTTACGAACCTGGCTCACATCACCGCTGCGGATGGCTCCAAGTAGTGGGTCTAAGATGGACATGTGCCCCGATGAACAAGTTGATGATGGTTGTCTGTAGCGCCTCGTGGATCAGTTTCGAACAATCGTTGAACAAAAGACTTATTTGTTTTATAATATACGATTGTTTCGTCTTTTGGTCAAGATTGAAGGCCGCTTTTCCCACGGATGATGGGTCCGCTACATAGGATGCCGAAGCCCAGGGACCGCTGATCCTCGGTAACTCTCTCCGAACGCAAACGTATGTTAGCCAGTTACTCAGTTTCCCTCAGTACCCATTTTTTATGAAAAAGCTTTTGTCTTACGTGGTCGTTTCAACCCTCGTGAGCGGCCTCCTGCTCACGGCCTACCATGTTAGTGGTTTGGGACGGCAGCTCGTGTCAGTAGAAAAAGAATTCGAACCCACTGATACCTTTAACCGGGAAGTGAGTATGCCGACGGTTCATGCCGCGCCCGGCAACCTGACGGTACCAACGGATTTTCATCTCGCCGCCGAGAAGACCATGCCCGCAGTCGTGCACATCAAGTCCATCCGCACCCGGACCACGGCCGCTTACGATCCCTTTTACGAGCTCTTTGGGCTGCGACCCCGGCAGGAAAACAGCCGCAAGCAGGTATCGAGTGGCTCAGGGGTCATCCTGAGTGGTGACGGCTACATCGTCACCAACAATCACGTGATCAAAGATGCCGACGAACTGGAAGTTTCGCTATTTGACAATCGCACCTTCAAGGCAACCGTAATCGGCACCGACCCCTCTACCGATCTGGGCCTGATCAAAATCGAATCCGAGACCCAGCTTCCTGTGGTGGAACTCGCCAATTCGGATGAAGTCCGGGTAGGCGAATGGGTGCTCGCAGTTGGCAATCCCTTTAACCTGGCTTCTACGGCTACCGCCGGCATCGTGAGTGCCATTGGTCGTGATCTGGAGATCATCAAGGACCAGATGGCCATCGAATCCTTTATCCAAACCGATGCGGCTGTAAACCCCGGCAACAGTGGAGGTGCCCTGGTAAGCCTGGAGGGAGAGCTGATCGGGGTCAATACCGCCATTGCCTCGCCAACCGGAGCCTATGCAGGCTATGCCTTTGCCGTGCCCGCCAACATCGTACGCAAGGTGGTGTCTGACCTCAAGGAATATGGTACCGTGCAACGTGGCTTTATCGGCATCACCTATGCGGATAATCTTAACGGAGACCTGGCCCGGGAAAAAGGATTGAACATTACCGAGGGGGTGTACGTCAAAGGACTCGCCGACAAAGGCGGAGCGAAGAAAGCCGGCATTGAGGAGGGGGATGTCATCGTCAGCATTGATGGCGTAAAGGTCCGAAACGAAGCCAAGCTCCTTGAGCTTGTGGCCCGCAACCGGCCCGGAGACATCATCGACGTCAAGGTATATCGTGAGGGTCGCTATCGCACGATCTCCGTTCAGCTCACCAACGCTTATGGAGAGACCGAGATCAAGGCTACCCACCGCAACGAATTTCTCAATGATGTAGGCATTGAACTTCGGGATCTGTCTGATACTGAGCGTGAACGCCTGGGAATAGAGCGTGGCGTTCTGATTTCTCGCCTGCATGCCGGAAAGCTTCGCAGCCAGACCGACATCCAGGAGGATTTTATCATCCTAAAGGTCAATGGAGCGGCTGTGCACTCCGCCGAAGAAGTCATTGAGCGCATGCAGCAAAGCGCGGGCACCATTGAGCTCACCGGATTTTATCCGGGCTATCGCCGCCTGTATGCCTATTCCTTTGAGAAGTAGGTGCCAGGCTTCCCCAGATGTTGAATGCGCCCACCGCCCCCTTTCGGGGGCGGTTTTGCTTAACGCTCCGGCCAGTGGGCACTGGCGAGCGTATAAGGCGGGGCCGGGACCTGTCGCAGCCGCCAAGTCTGCGGATAGTAGTTGTTGCTACGGCGCTTCATAACCTTGAGCCAGCCCAGGGGCAGGCCGCGATAGCGAGCCAGTCGCCAGCCCTCCGGGCCAGCAATCTCAACGGATTCCCTTTGTAAAAAGGCCTGGGCC
>RFHL01000805.1 GCA_003696875.1 Bacteroidota bacterium
AGGCGGCCTTCCGGCCGCCAGCCAGTCTGTGGCTATTCCCCAACCCCGCCCAAACCCAGCTTACCTTGCAGGCCGATCGGGTGCAGGGAAAGGCGAGCCTGTGGCTCTACCGGCCCGATGGCCAGAAAGTCCTCAGCCGCCAATGGGCGGCGGCAGGCAAGGACTTGGAATTTGAGGTGTATCTGCCCCCCCTGCCGCGGGGGCTCTATCTCTATCAGGTCTCTGACGGCATAGACACCGTCTGGGGTAAGTTGATCCTTACGGATTAAGGGGTTCGCGCTGGGTTCGGAAGACTTTGGCTTCCCCATCCACAATGGTGAAGACGAGATAGGTATCGCCGCCTTCCGCAAGCTGAAAGCGTTTGCGCAGCTCGGCCGCCGTCTGCGGGAAGGCCCGCCGTAGGATATGGGCCCGCGTGATGCCTTCGCTTTTGAGCCAGCGCTTGAGCGCTTTGGGTCGGAAGGGCTGCTGGTCGATGACCCGGAAGGCCCGGCCCGCAAAGGCGGGCGGGGGCGAGTCCAGACTCAGGAAATAGCCCATCGGATCATTCAGGCTACCCTGCAGCCCGGGGTACACCAGTGCCATGAAGGCGGGGAGGCACTGCGCCTTGTAGCAGGCGATGTCAGGCTCCAGCAGCCAGCGAGGCTGCTGGGGGGGCGCTTTCAGTGGTGGCTGCGTGGGGGGGTAGGGTAGGAGGTGTACCCGCACGGGCGAACCTCCCTGCGGCTGCATCCGCAAGCGGAGGCCCTGGGGAGCCGGCAGATCCGGGTCCAGGGCCAGCTCGACCAGGACTTCCTTCACCTCGTGGCCCAGAGAGACAACCTCCAGCGCCGCTTCGGGAAAATGGCGGTGCAGGGCCTGCAGATCGAGCAGGGGGGAGAGTTTGATGAGCAAGCGGCGGCCAACACGGCGCAAGTCCGGCATCAACTCCAGGGGGTTGGGTTGCATGGCCTCCAGGGCATGGACGCGCTGCCCGCCGGCCCGGCGGGCGGGATCCAGATAGATCCAGTCGAAAAGGGGCCCCTCGTAGGAGCGGAGAAAGTCCTCAGCCCGGGCCTGAACAATCCCGACCTCCAGCGCGCCGAGGCGCGCCAGGTTATGACGGGTGACCTGGGCTAGCACGGGGTCGGCTTCGATCCCCACAGCCGAACGGAAGCGTTTGGAAAGCGTAAACAAGTCTACCCCCAGGCCAGCCGTAAGGTCCAGCAATCGATCCCCCTGTAAGGCTTTCATGCCCGCTGTCGCTTCGCTGCTGCTTTGCTCATAGGCAAGTGGAGGAATGAGGCAGCGGGCGGCAAAAAAGGATGGGAGCTTACGCCGGCATTTTTGTAGATATTTTAGCTGGGTCGAAACGATTGCCGTCGGAAAATCGTTAAGCTTTTGACTTAAGGCGAAATCGCGGGGGTCTCGGTCGAGATTTGCTTCTATTATCGCCTGAATCTTGCGCTGTGTTAGAATCTGAATCGCTTCCTCAGTCATCTCCGTATGAGAAATTTTACATTTACGAAGCAATATTCTATTTTGTCCCCCCGACGCAGATCTTAATGGAGAACCTCATGAAGCGTATTAAGCGAATCCTGCTGGCCCTGCTTGTGTTGTTTGCATTTGCGACTGTCACCAGCGGCTGCTATCACGGCAAGGTGTGCCAGGCCCAGAAAGTGGGCAACCACCGCTAAGCTTTTCCCCGGATGCCTACCCTCTATGGGGTTATGGCTGGTTTGTGGGTAAGCCGTATTCCGGCGCGAACACGAGGGTGTATTCCCCAGCACCTCGTTTTCGCGCCTGTGCTGCTTTACCGCTATACGTACGCAAATTTCACATTGATCATGATTTCCGGATGCAGGCTGCGGGTGACCGGGCAGTTGAGGGCGGCATTTTCCAGCAGCGCCTTGTCGGTATCGCTGAGGTTGTGGCCGGAAAAATGAAGCGTGAGGTGCAGCGCACTGATGCGACGCGGAGCTTCCGTCATCACCTTTTCTACTTCGCCCTCTACCTTTCCCATTTCGATGTCGTTTTTACGGGCGGTGATCCCCATCATAGTGATCATGCAAGTGAGGGTGGCTGTCGCCACTAAGTCGGTCGGGGAAAAGGCTTCGCCTTTTCCCTGATTGTCGACTGGTGCGTCGGTATGGATAACTTGGCCGGAGCGTATATGCTCTGCCTTGGTGCGTAGCTGTCCCTGGTAGGTAACGCGGGCTGTTTTCATAAATAAAGCGTTCTGTTTTGCGAGGTGAAAGTACAAAAAATACCGGCAGAATGGACCTGCCGGTATGATCTGAGAAGGAGGGCTGTTTTGTGGCGCGAACGCCGGTCGCGATGGTTTTTCGCGCCTTCCTGTCCTGGGAAGGTGGCTCATGTTCGGGCTGGATCAATCATCCCTGGAGGCTTCACCTCGGACCGCCTAATTCTGTAAATGCGGCACCACCATGGTAAAGGCGGGGATCTCCACCGGAAACCTCAGACCGTCTTGCTGCCGCTCCATCAGATAGGTGCCGTGCATGGAGCCAATAGGCGTGGTGAAGTGACAGCCACTTACATAGGTGTGGGACTCGCCGGGAGCGAGTAGCGGTTGCTGACCCACGACGCCCTGGCCTTGCACACGCCGCCGCTGACCGTGCCCATCGATGATCTGCCACTCCCGTTCCCGGAGTTGCACCACGTGGTCCGACTCATTGATGATCTCTACCTGATAGGCAAAAACGAAGTACTGGTGCTTGGGCGAGGACTCATCCTGCACGTATACCGTCCGGACATTGACCCGGATGCCCTCGGTCAGTTTGGAGGAAAGAGGAGAAGACATAGGCGTGAGCGTAGGGTAATGAAGCAAGTTGAAAGTAGCGAATATTCGAAAAAAATGAAAACAGCAGGAAATGCCAGCCGGTTCCCGCTGGGTCCGCACCCTTACGATTAGTACTGCCCGGTGCTAAGCATCACCAAGGTGCAGGCATAAACCGGCTCAATGCCGGCGGCAGCGAGCTTGGCTGCCAGTTCGGGGTTTTCGGTCCCGGGATTGAAGATGACGCGCTGTGGCTTCCAGGCCAGGATTTGCTCATAAAAAGGCTCCTGCCGGCCCGGGTTTAGGTAAAGCGTCAAGGTGTGGAGCGGCTGATCGCTCACCGCTGCCGGGTCGGTATGGATGTCAACATCCCGCACCGTACCGGGGCGGTTTCCGAGGGCAAGAACCTCCTGTCCGGCATCGCGCAGCATCTCGATGGCGCGGTGGGCATAGCGGTAGGGGTTCGGAGAGGCCCCCAAAACGAGGGTGGGTTTGCTATTCATGCGAATAAAGAAAAGGAGAAGAAAAAGGGGTATTCTGGAATGTATGCCCTCATCAACCTCCGGAAGTAGAAAATGTTGGTGTGATAGAAAAGGGGAGCACAGCCCGTAGGTGTGCTCCCCATACTATTTTAGAGGCGGATTCAAGACTAATCCTCCGCTTCTTCCGAAGCTTGCGGAACCTCGGCATCCCCATCGCCCGGGCGGGTAGAGACAGAGATGGCCTCTTTTTCCTCGTCGTAGTCGACGAAGAGAACATCGCCGACATGGGTGGCACCTTCGAGAATCTCGTCCGCGATTGGATCTTCGAGATACTTCTGCAGCGCCCGCTGCAGAGGACGTGCCCCAAACTGTTTGTCAAAGCCTTTTTCGGCGATGTATTTTTTCGCGGCATCGGAGAGCTCGATCTTGTAGCCTTTCTCCTCGATCCGGGCAAAGACGCTACGCAGTTGCAGGTCGATGATGGTCATGATGTGTTCCATCTCCAGCTCGTTGAAGATGATCACCTCATCAATCCGGTTGAGAAATTCCGGCCGGAAGACCTTTTTCATGGCCCCTTCGATGGTGCTACGCATCATCTCCTGGGTCTGGTCACTCCGGGACTTGGTGCTGAAGCCCACGCCCGTACCAAAGGCTTTCAACTCCCGCACCCCGACATTGGAGGTCATGATGATGACCGTATTTTTGAAGTCTATGCGGCGGCCGAGGCCGTCGGTGAGCAGGCCGTCGTCGAGTACCTGCAGCATGATGTTGAAGATGTCCGGGTGAGCCTTTTCGATCTCATCAAGCAGGACCACGGAATAGGGACGACGACGCACCCGCTCGGTGAGCTGCCCCCCCTCTTCGTAACCGACGTAGCCGGGAGGGGCTCCGATCAGGCGGGAGACGGTAAACTTCTCCATGTACTCAGACATGTCGAGGCGGATGAGGGCCTCATCGGAGTCAAACATGAAGCGAGCGAGGGCTTTGGCCAGTTCGGTCTTACCGACACCGGTCTGTCCCAGGAAGATGAAGGAGCCAATGGGCTTGTTGGGGTCCTTGAGGCCAAGGCGTGAGCGTTTGATGGCTTTGACGAGCTTGTCGATGGCATCGTCCTGGCCGATGATGACATCCTTGAGCTGCTTGCCCATCTGCTTGAGCTTGGCCACCTCGCCAGCTGCCACCTTGGTTACGGGCACGCCCGTCATCATAGACACCACCGAGGCAACATCGTCCTCATTGACGGTGTAGCGTTTGTTCTTGGTTTCTTCCTCCCACTCGACCTTGGCCTGATCCAGTTCTTCGAGCAGGCGCTTTTCCTGATCGCGCAGCTGGGCGGCCTCCTCGTACTTCTGGCTCTTGACCACCTTGTTTTTCAGCTCCTTTACCTCCTCGATGCGGGCTTCGAGGTCGAGGATGTTCTGCGGGACGTGGATGTTGGTGATATGTACCCGGCTACCGGCCTCGTCGAGGACGTCGATGGCCTTGTCGGGGAAGTAGCGGTCGGAGATGTAGCGGTCGCTCAGCTTGACACAGGCCGCGATGGCATCTTCGGTATAGTTGACGTTGTGGTGGTCCTCATACTTGGATTTGATGTTTTCCAGGATCTGGATCGTTTCGGAGGGAGTGGTCGGCTCGACCATCACCTTCTGGAAGCGTCGCTCCAGGGCGCCATCTTTTTCGATGTACTGACGGTACTCATCGAGGGTTGTGGCCCCGATACACTGGATCTCGCCGCGGGCGAGGGCCGGCTTAAAGATATTGGACGCATCGAGCGAACCCGAGGCGCCGCCGGCGCCTACGATGGTGTGCAGCTCGTCGATGAAGAGGATCACATCCGGCGACTTCTCCAGCTCGGCCATGACAGCTTTCATGCGCTCCTCAAACTGGCCGCGGTACTTGGTCCCGGCGACAAGGGAGGCGATGTCCAGGGTTACGACCCGTTTGTTATAGAGGACCCGGCTGACCTTGCGCTGGATAATGCGCAGGGCGAGGCCTTCGGCGATGGCAGTTTTACCGACCCCTGGCTCCCCAATCAGGACAGGATTGTTCTTTTTCCGACGGCTCAGGATCTGGGCGACGCGCTCGATCTCGCGCTCCCGGCCTACGATGGGATCCAGTTTGTTTTCTTCGGCGGCCTTGGTCAGGTCGCGGCCAAAATTATCAAGAACAGGGGTTTTGGATTTCGCGGTTTTGCGGGGTCGATCTCCAGGATTGCTCATTTCGGATGATTCAGGGGGGTCACTAGATACGGACATGCGTGGGCTTTGCGTCTCCTCCTTATTTTCCAGCTCGGCGCGCACCACATCATACGACACGCCAAAGCGTGACAGGATCTGGGCGGCTACATTGTTTTCTTCCCGCAGGATGGAGAGCAGCAGGTGCTCAGTGCCGATAACGCTGCTTTTGAGCAACTTGGCCTCCAGGCGGGTGATTTTCAGGACTTTTTCAGCCTGCCGGGTCAGGGGCAGGTTGGTGAGGTTGATGGTGGTGACGGTATTCTTGACGGCATTCTCGATGGATCGCTTGAGCTGGGAGAGGTCCACGCTCAGGTTTACCAGGATCTTTATCGCCAAGCCCTCACGCTCCCGGATCAGCCCCAGCAGGAAGTGTTCGGGACCGATGTAGTCGTGTCCCAGCCGGATGGCTTCTTCTCTGCTGTAGGATATGACATCCTTGACGCGATCAGAAAAATCTTGTTGCATACAATTTTGCTCCTTGGTTAGGAATAGGGATGCACGGTGAGCCAGACAAGGAGCGAAGCCTCTGAGGGGCTGTCGTTGAGGGGCTCACCCTCCATGACCATTCCTTCTCTGTGAAAACAGATCAGTCGTATCGTAGCCCTTTATGCTGTATTCGTGCCAGCCTTCTTTTCAACTGACAAGATGGCATGAAAGTTATCCTTTCAACGGATTTTCTGACGGGCAGGTTCTCAGGCCGTCAGGGTGGCGTAGATGGCGGTACCCGCGGCGACCAGCATCAGATTGGCCAGGGCCAGGGGCAGGAACTTCTTCCAGCCAATGTCCATGAGCTGATTGTACTTGAATCGGGGCAGGGTCCAGCGGACCCAGACGAAGACGAAGACGAAGAAAACGGTCTTGGCGAGGAACCAGCCTAGCCCCCAGGCGAGCTGACCGCCCCAGCCCCAGTCCTGCACACCCAGCATGCCTTCGAAGGGCCCGAGGTAGCCGCCTACAAAGAGGGTGGTAATCAGCATGGAAGCGACGATAACGTGGAGGTATTCAGCCACGAAGAAAAGGGCAAACTTCATGGAGCTGTACTCGGTATGGAAGCCGCCCACAAGCTCCTGCTCGGCCTCGACGAGGTCAAAGGGGGCACGGTTGGCTTCGGCAAAGGCACAGACCACGAAGATGAGAAAGCCCAGCGGATTGACGAAGAGGTTCCAGGCGCCACGCTGCGCCTCAACGATGGCGCCTGGCCGGAGGAAGCCTCCCTCGCCACCGTAGGTGGCATTGGTGAGAAGGATCACGCTCACCACGGCGAGGCCCATGGCCAGCTCGTAGCTGATCATCTGCGCCGAGGCGCGCAGGCCCCCTAGCAGGGCATACTTGGAGTTGGACGACCAGCCGGCCAGGGTGACCCCGTAGACCGCCACCGAGGCGATCGCCAGGATGTACAGCACCCCGATGTTGACATCGGCGATCACCAGAAAGCCATTGGTGGCCTCCGTCATACCGATGCCTTCAACCCGGGCAAAGGGGATCACGGCAAAAGTGATGAGCGCGATGGTCACCGAAATGATCGGTGCGAGAAAGTGCACCAGCTTGTCCGCCGAGGTGGGGACGATGTCCTCCTTGAGGATGAGCTTGATGACGTCGGCCAGGGGCTGTAGCAGCCCGAAAGGACCTACCCGGTTGGGGCCCACCCGCTGTTGGATGAGGGCCGACACCTTGCGCTCCAGGTAGACAGAGTAGGCGGCACCTGTGAGCAATACAAACAGGGCGGCACCGATCAGAATCAGGGTATAGCTTACGGCGGTCATGCAGCTAAATTACTAAAATATCTCTTTAGGAGTCCAGCGAGTAAGATAATAAGTCTGGCTCAAACCACCGGTGGGAATCTTACTTTTTCCCAGAGGCCCTGGCCTGCGGCTGCACGACGTACCAGCCCGCAGTGGTGAAAAAGTCCCGCAGATGGGGCAGGGCGGCTATCCAGCGGGCCTGCTCGCGGGGCGCGAGCCCGAATTTGTAGCGGTAAATGGGGTTGATCAGGTACAGCCGCCGGCTGAGGATCTGCCATCGGTCCACCCGCAGGATTTTTTCGAAGCGATGCAGGGAAATGCCGGTATCCTTGATCTCGATCAGGTCACGCACCACCCGGTCGCTTTCGCCAAAAGCCCGCAGCAGGCCCCGGTAGAGGCCATAGGGCAGCAAGTGGATCCAGGGCAGCTTGCCCAGAAGCTTGTGTTCGCAGATCTGCTGATGCCCGCCGAAGGGCATGCACCAGGGCGGAAAACCGAAGAAGACTTTGCCATCCGCCGCCAGAAACTCCCGCAGATAGGGGATGAAACGCGCCTGATCGGGGATATGCTCGATGGTATCCTTAAGGAGAATGAGGTCAAATTCACCGTGATGAGCCTCCAGAAAGGCGTCTTCGTAGACGTTTTGGACCACAAAATCGGCCTGGCCACTGGCAACCTCCTCTGCCATGAGGCTGCGGGCCGTCTCGATCCGGGAGGGGCTCAGGTCTACCCCGAGGCAGTGTACGCCCCGCTGGGTAAAGGCCCGTAGGACCCCGCCCTCGCCGCATCCGATCTCCATCACCCGCATGCCCGGTTGCAGCGGGCAAACGGTTTCGATAAAGGGCAACAGGTAACGTTCCGCGTTTTCCACCTGCTGTTGAAACCGAACTTCTACGGAATGATGCTGAGCGAGAGCCATGTACGAATGTCTGATGCCGATGAGAAAGCGTTCCGGGCCACCTGCCCGGACAAAACCGCCGCAAGTTAGCATTTCCGGAGGGAAGTGGGAAATGCGCTGGGAGGCCACGCTGACTACCCGTCTTTTTTGTCCGACTTCTCGCTTCAACCTTCGCTCCTCTGGCTGAATTTGTATCTTTGGGGCAAAACCGGGGCCGACCCCGGCCGGAATCCAGCTACTACGCCAATGAACATGGACCTTGTCTCCGCCAAAGCAGACGCTTTGGAAGCCCACTTCGCGCCCTTTCGGGCGCAGGTGGTAGGCTAC
>RFHL01000806.1 GCA_003696875.1 Bacteroidota bacterium
AAAAAGCCTCACTTGGCCCGCCAAGCTCGGTTTTTCTTCCTGGTCTGCGCACAAGGTCTCGGCGCAAAATCGGGAAGTTATTTTTCTCGCGTTACTAAGGAGATTTTCGGTGGCTGAGCCCGTCGAAGCCCCGAAGGAGCCCCGATCACGATGCTTCGTCGGTCTCCTCGCCTTGCCCGATGCAGTCCAGCTTCTCCCGCCACGCGTGGTCCGTGGGAGGCATGCGCCAAAGCAGGAAAAAACCCACTCCAAACGCCAGCAGGCAGGCCAGCATCGTTCCCGCCACCACGTAGGGATAGGCTTGCGCCACACCCGACGGCGAAAAACGATGGCTGAGCCACAGGCGCAGGGCATACTTCTCAATCACCCAGCACAAGGCCCAGGCGGTCATGACGCCCATGATCCAGGTGCCGGGCGGGCGGCCCCGGCTGATCGCCAGCCGCCCCAGCCGGTAGAGCAGCAGGCCGCCCCCAACCAGCAGGGCCAAGCCCACCGCCAGCGCTACCATGTGACCGACTCCTTGTTGAGAAAGGCGGCAATGCCCCGTTGGCAATCCTCGGTTGCCCGCGCATAGGCATTCATCTTGGCGGCAAACTTCAGGGCGTTTTCCAGAGGGAAGTCCTGGATATCGGCTATCATCTTTTTGGTGAGTTGTAAGGAAGCCGCCGAGTTTTGGCGGCACATCCGCAGGGCAAACTCCTGCACGTAGCCTTCGATCTCATCCGTGGAGATGACGCGGTTGATGAGGTGGTAATCCACAGCGGTCTGGGCGTCGATCAGGTCGCCGGAGAGCATGAGCTGCTTGGCCCGGGTTTCCCCTGTCTTGCGGAGGAGAAAGGTCATCACAATGGCCGGCACAAAACCGATGCGTACCTCGGTGTAGCCAAACTTGGCCTCGGGCACTGCAAAGGCAAAGTCACAGACCGTCGCCAGCCCACAGCCCCCGGCGAGGGCATGGCCCTCGATCTGAGCGATCACCACCTTGGTGGCCCGGTAGATCGAGAGAAACAGCTGCGCCAGGGTGCTGGAATCGGCCAGGTTTTGGTCCATGGTAAAGCCCTGCAGCTTGCGCAGGTACTCCAGATCGGCACCGGCGCAAAAGGCCGGCCCGTTGCCCTTGATGACGATCACCTTGACGGCCTCGTCCTGCTCGGCCCGGGCCATGGCGTCGGCCAGTTCGGCGACCAGGAGATCGTTGAGGGCATTGCGCTTGTCGGGCCGGTTCAGGGTCAGGGTGGCGATTCGCTGGTGAACACTATATACCAGATGCTGGTAGGGTTGCATAGGCAATTCCATTTATCCTCCAAGCTAAGAGAAATACTTGGGATGGGCAACCTCAGGCTCCTACGCGGCCGCTCAGGAGTTCCTGTGGGGTCAACCTCGGCCCATTGACCAGGCCAACGACTACGCACTGCACGTCCTGGGCGTGGAGATCCAGTTCCCAGAGTTCCCGCTCCAGGGGGATCTGCTGGTGTACTTGCGCTTGCCGGCGCAGGTGGCGTCGCAGCATGGGCACCCGGTCGGGGCTCACCGAGCTCGCCGCATAGCCTGGCGACCAGGCAAAGTCTGCGGACACCTTTTTTTGCTGGCGCAGCCAGTCGGCCGTCCCTTGCATCAGGATTTCCATCACGCCGGCGAGCGCCTGCTGAGGGCTGAGCTTGAGCAGGATGTGTACATGGTCGGCGGTGCCACCGGCCAGATCCAGATATATGTCGGCTTGCCGGGCCTGGGCCGTCAGGGCCTCGAAGAAGGCCTTTTGCCAACTGGGGTCTAGGCTTGGAGCTTGCTCGTGGGTAAACCAGACAGCGTGAATCCATTGGGGGAGATGGGCAGAATAGGTCATGATGCTCAAGATTAAAACGTGAAAAAACTGTGTTTGTATGTGAAAAGGGCCAATTAGCCGGCCTGGGCTTGCGGAGAAAATTGCGGCTTGGAGAGGGCGCGCCATGGCCGCGGCAGGCGCGGCAGCAGGAAGAAGAGGGTCGCGATGGCCAGTTGTAGGGCCACCATCAGCAGCCCCTGGGGCTGCCAGGCACCCAGGCTCAGCACCGGGGCAGGGAGGGTGGTCACTCCCTCGACAATGGCCTGCAACAGCTCCAGTTCCCAGCTGCATACCCATCCCAGCCACTCGCCCAGGCAGGGGACCCAGCAGAGCAGGACCGTCAGGAAACCCGTCAGAACCAGGAC
>RFHL01000807.1 GCA_003696875.1 Bacteroidota bacterium
AGCTGGTGCCGGTCTTCCAGGCGATGCGGTCCGAGGAGGCAAAGAGTTCCCAAAAGCGGTCGCTCTCGGGCCGGGCCACCGAGACCATGGCCTGCAAGGTGTGCCAGATAGGTCCCGCCTCCAGCGGGCTGCCGGCCTGCAGCCGGTCACGTTTGCTTATGGGCAAAGGCCCCTGGCTCCTGTCCAGATACAGATTGGGCGGGCGAAAGCCCGCCGGGTCGTAACGACCGTCATATTCCGGAAAATAACGCAGGCTGCGCCCCATACTGGCATAGACGCCCGCGAGATCCCATAGCGAAGCCTCGGCTCCCCCCAGGATCAGGGTGAGCCCATAGTCATCGGCCGGTCGGTCGATGGTGGTAAGCCCGACCTGTTGCAACACCCGCTGAAAACGGCTTACGCCATAGCGCTGTAGCATGTGCACTGCCGGGACATTCAGAGAGCGGGCCAAGGCCTGGCTCGCGGGCACCGCGCCCTGGTAGCGACGGTCATAATTGGCGGGATGATAGCTGCCGTAGTAGGCCGGCACATCGGGCACCAGCATATCCGGCAACAGCTCCCCATCCTGCAGCATGGCCGCATAGAGCAAGGGTTTGAGGATGCTGCCGGTGCTGCGCCGGGCAGGAATCACATCTACCGCGCAGCCCTCCCCGGGTCCCTCACAAGGCGTATTGCCCACATAGGCGAGCACATCGCCCGTCGGCACCGATAGCACCAGGGCGCCGGCATTGTGGATGCCATTCTCGGCGAGCTCGGCATAGTGGCGGGCGACCAGCGCCAGCGCCTGTTGCTGCAGGCCCCCGTCAAGGGTGACCTGGATGCGGGCCGGCCCGCTCGCCTGGCTGGCCAGGCGCTCCTGATGGGTCCGCTCCAGCAGGTGCGGGGCCAGCATAGGCAGCGGCAGGGGCCGCTCCGGCAGGGGCTCCAGCTGCGCCAGATAATGACTGGTGCTATCCAGGAGCCCCTGGTCCCGCAAGCGGTCCAGCAGGCGGTTTCGCTTGATGAGTAGGGCTTCCCGGTTGCGGCCCGGGTGGATCAGGGCCGGGGCGTTGGGCAGGACGGCCAGGGTGGCCGACTCGGCCCAGCTCAACTCGGTCGCCGCGCGACCGAAGTATTTCCAGGCGGCCGTCTCCAGGCCTACCACATTGCCC
>RFHL01000808.1 GCA_003696875.1 Bacteroidota bacterium
CGCTCCGACAATCCCGATTACGACGACTATCAGGTCGACAAAAGCCACATCCTCGAGGCCTGGGAAGCCCGCATGTTTATCAGTTCGGAGATGCCCTGAGCAGGGGCGAGTAGGGGCGAATGGCCATTCGCCCCTACTCGCCGTCAATCAGGCAGGTCGTCAGATCAAAAAAGAAGGCCCCATTTTCCCCACTTCCCAACTTCCCCACTTCCCTACTCCCATCCATGCCGGAATAGGTTCCAGGCCGCCCGCATGCCACAGCCTTGATAGCGATGGTACTGCTCCGCCGCGAGCCGGCGGATCTCCACGGGGGCCAGGCCCTCCTGCCAGCCCTCCAGCGCACCCGCCAGCACATAAGCCTCCGGCGCCATCAGGCCCGTGGTCCACAGCAGGGGCTCCGCCCCCGACTGTTGCAACCAGTCCCGGAAATACATTTGGCTGTAACAGGACAGAATGATGGCCTGCCGGCGCGCGCTGTCCTGTGGGCTGAGGGAAAGGTCCAGGTTAAAATCCATCAGGCCATTGTGGCCCAGGTAGACCAAGAGGTCAGAACCACCACCAAAGGTGAGAGCCTGATCCTCCAATGGCATGGCGTAAGGGTTTTGCCCGCTGCAGGCCTGCAAAAAAGCCTGGGTACAGGCCTCAATGGCCGCCCCGTCATAGGCCTCGGCCAGCAGGTACATCTGGCCTGAAGTATGCCGAAACAACACCCGCTCACGAATGGGGAGGCTGTCCTCCGGCCAGACGTTCACCACTTCCCAAGCCCCCTGCCGCGTCAGATAGGTACGCAGCCCATAGGCCGCCCCCCAATACAGGTTCTGGTTGGGGGCCTGTCCATTGCCCAGGCGGGCAGACACGGGTGCAATGCCCTGATGGACATTGTCGCACAAGGCCACATACACATGCACGGTGCGAATCGGCCCGGCCGATTCCTGGGCCGGCAGTACCGCCCCCCACAGCATAATCCAAACCAGCAACCCCAAGCGGAGATTCATAGACAGCAGAACATTAGCACCTGCAAAAATAACGATTTTCGGATCGATAACGCGCCTTCCCCGGCAATTTGTTTTGCTTTAGTGACGCGAGAAAAATAACTTCCCGATTTTGCACCGAGACCTTGTGCGCAGACAAGGAAGAAAAACCGAGCTTGGCGGGCCAAGTGAGGCTTTTTCTGACGC
>RFHL01000809.1 GCA_003696875.1 Bacteroidota bacterium
CAATAAAATGGGGTAAAAAGTGGGAATCTATCCCACTTTTTACCCGCCTTTTGAAGGGCCCATCCCACTTTCGACGAAAAAAACGTCCAGAAAGCGGAGCAAAAAACCAATTCTTTACTTTAAGTAAGCGTGTATAAAAATTTGTCAATCATCGACTTGCATAAAAAAAAATGCAGTCACTTTGGACCGGAAAGCCCGGCCCTGCACACCGTCGCCGCCAAAGGCAGCTGGCAATTCCGGTCACAAATCCTTAACATGGGGGCTTTTCTTCCTATTGGGAGCCTTCTCTCTTTTCTATATGGCTAACACTTTATTTTCTGCATCTCATGATGCCCAGCGCCAGCGCCTCGCCGAGGTCGCCCGTGCGCTCCACCAGCTCGCCGTGGATACCCGGCAAGAGGAGCTGGGCACGCTGATTTCGGATCAACGAGAGGCCATCAAGGAGCCTTTCCTCTTTGTCATCGCCGGCGAAGTCAAGGCCGGCAAGAGCTCCTTTATCAATGCCTTGCTAGGCGCTGACATCACCGCGGTGGCCCCAGACCCCTGCACCGATACGGTGCAGCAGATCGTGTACGGACCCCAGCCGGAGACCCTGGTGATCAACCCCTTTCTGAAAAAAATCTATCATCCTGCCGAGATCCTGAAGAGCCTCTCGGTGGTGGACACGCCCGGCACCAATACCATCATTGCCCACCACCAGGAAATCACCGAGCGCTTTATCCCCCGCTCAGACCTTGTCGTATTCGTGCTGGAGGCAAAGAACCCTTACCGGCAATCGGCCTGGGACTTTCTGGAACTGATCCACCAGGACTGGCAAAAGAAACTCATCTTCGTGCTGCAACAGGCCGACCTCATGGAACCCGAGGACCTGGAAGTCAACCTGCAGGGCCTGCACAAGCAGCTGGCCCAGCGGGGCATACAGGCCCCGGTCTTTGCGGTATCGGCCAAGCTGGAACAAAAAGGCCAGCGGGAAAACAGCGGCTTTGGGCCTCTGACGGACCACATCCGGGCTCAGATCACCGGGAAGGATGCGGTACGGCTCAAGCTACAAAGCAGCTTGCAGAGCCTGCGCAACATGCACACGCGCTTTGAACCCGTGCTGCAGGCCATGGCCGCTCAGTACGAAACCGACCGCGCCTTTCGGGAAGAGGTAGGCCTGAGCCTGCGCGAGCAGGAGGCCCGCTCCCAGCGACAAGCTGACCAGCTCGTGCGCAACCTGATCGGAGACTACGAACGCCACACCCTCCGCACCGAACGAGAGCTGGAAGACGGCCTGGGCTTCTTTACCTTGGCCCGGCGGGCGATCACCTCCCTCTTCAGCAAGGGCGATTCTCCTCAGGCCTGGCTACAGGACCTGACGCATCGCCTGGAGCTGGAGTTGACCAACAGCTACTCCCAGCGCCTGAGCGAAGGCGTGGAAGAAATCGCCGAGTCGATCAGCCAGATGGCCCGCATCATCGACCTGAACATCCAGCAGGCCCGCACCAGCCTCA
>RFHL01000810.1 GCA_003696875.1 Bacteroidota bacterium
GATGATCTCTGCAGCGCCCTTTGCCCCCATCACAGCTATCTCGGCCGTGGGCCAGGCGTAGTTCATGTCGGCCCCGATGTGCTTACTGTTCATCACATCGTAGGCTCCACCGTACGCCTTCCGGGTAATGACCGTTATGCGTGGCACCGTTGCCTCGCAGAAGGCATAGAGCAGTTTGGCCCCCTTGGAGATGATCCCATTCCATTCCTGATCGGTACCGGGCAGGAATCCCGGCACGTCCTCGAAGACCAGCAACGGTATGTTGAAGCAGTCGCAGAAACGTACGAACCGCGCCCCTTTCTGTGAGGCCTTGATGTCGAGCACCCCGGCCAGATTGGCAGGCTGGTTGGCCACGATGCCGATGCTCTTGCCCCCCAACCGAGCAAAGCCCACCACGATGTTCTCGGCAAAGTCCCGATGCACTTCAAAGAAGGAGTCAGGGTCTGCCACGGCCTCTATCACATCCTTGATGTCGTATGGCTGATTGGGATTGTCGGGTATGATGCTGTCCAGGTTCGGACGCTTCTCATCTGCCGGTGTGTAGGGCATCTGAGGCGATTCTTCCTCGCAGTTCTGAGGAAGATAGGACAGCAGGGTCTTCAACTGAAGAATGCATTCCAGATCGTTGGGACTGGTGAAATGGGTCACTCCCGAGCGGGAGGCATGGGTGTGCGCACCGCCCAGTTCCTCGGAGGTGACCTCCTCATGGGTCACGGTCTTCACCACGTTGGGTCCGGTCACGAACATGTAGCTGGAATGCTCCACCATCATCACAAAATCGGTGAGGGCGGGCGAATAGACCGCTCCTCCGGCACAGGGTCCCATGATGGCCGATATCTGGGGGATGACCCCGGAGGCGAGCGTGTTACGGTAAAAGATGTCGGCATACCCCCCAAGCGATACCACGCCTTCCTGAATACGTGCTCCGCCCGAGTCGTTAAGGCCGATCAACGGAGCTCCGTTCTCCATGGCCAGGTCCATCACCCGGCAGATCTTCTGCGCATGCATCTCGGCCAGTGAGCCCCCGAAAAC
>RFHL01000811.1 GCA_003696875.1 Bacteroidota bacterium
CCAAGCATTTCGACCCCAGCAAGGTGGTGATCACCGGCAATCCCATCCGGACCTTTACGCTGCCGCCCACAGCCGAGGCGCGGGAACGCCTGGGGCTAGACCCTGCGCGGCCCACGCTGCTCAGTCTCGGGGGATCGCTCGGCGCCCTGCGCATCAACGAAGCGCTGGAGGCGCAGCTGGAAGCCATCATCGAATCGGGTGTGCAGCTCATCTGGCAGTGTGGAAAACGCTACCACGCGGCCTTGGCCGCGCGGGTGCCGCAGCACCCCCAAATCAAGCTGATGCCCTTCATTGAGGACATGGCCGCGGCCTATGCCGCCGCCGACCTCATCATCAGCCGGGCCGGAGGGAGTACCATCTCTGAGCTCATTGCCCTGGAAAAACCTTCGGTCCTGGTGCCTTCGCCCAATGTATCCGAAGACCATCAGACCAAAAATGCCCTATCCCTTTCGGAGAAAGGCGCCGCCCGCCTCGTCAAGGATGTCGAGGCCTATACCGAACTCGTACCTGTAGCCCTGGACATCCTTCGGAATCCGGAGATCTTGGCTCAACTGCAAAGCGGCATCGCTGCCATGGAAAAGCACGACGCCGCCCGGGAGATTGTAGATGAAATCATGAAGCACCTGAAGTAGGCGGTCAGAAGTCAGAAGAGAGAAATCAGCGGTCAGAAGTCAGAAGAGGGAGACCCGACTGAGAACCCGCAAAACGCACCACGCAAAACGCACCACGCAAAACGCACCACGCAAAACGCACCACGAAAAACCCATGACCTTCGCTAGCGCAAAACGGATTTTCTTCCTCGGCATAGGGGGCATCGGCATGAGTGCCCTGGCCCGCTATTGCCAGCGGGTGGGGAAGGCCGTGTGTGGCTACGATCGTACCGCTTCGGTGGTGACAGAGGCGCTGGAGGCCGAGGGAATGGAGGTGCATTACGATATGGACCCTGCGCAGCTGGAGGGAGTGGACCTCATGATCTACACCCCGGCGATTTCACGGGACAGCCTGCTTTATCAGGCGGCTGAGGCACAGGGGATTCCCATCCTCAAGCGTTCGCAGCTGCTGGGGCAAATCAGCCAGGGTTACCGCACCCTGGCGGTGGCGGGCACCCACGGCAAAACCACCACTTCGGCGATGCTGGCGCATCTGCTGCATGAAACCGGGATGGCCCCTACGGCCTTTCTGGGGGGGATCACCCGCAGCCTGCAATCCAATTTTGTCTCGGGCGACAGCGATTGGCTGGTCGTCGAGGCCGACGAATATGACCGTTCTTTTCTGACGCTGAATCCGGAATTGGCCATCATCAATTCCCTGGACCCCGACCATC
>RFHL01000812.1 GCA_003696875.1 Bacteroidota bacterium
CGCCGCGGCCCGGAAGGTGTCCCCCGCCCCGAGCAGGACTTTATTGCCCTGCTGCTTGAAGCGCCAGGCCATCTTGCCGATGGTGGTGGTCTTGCCTACGCCATTGACACCCACCACCATGATGACATAGGGAACCTTTTTACCCTCCACAGTCTGTTCGGGCAAGGCAAAATAATCCCGCTCCTCGGGATGATTTTCGAGGATCATTTCCTCAATTTCCCCTTTTAGGATCTTGTCCAGCTCCGAGGCGGAGGTGTACTTGTCCTTGGCGACCCGCTCCTCAATCCGCTCGATGATGCGAACGGTCGTCTTGACCCCTACGTCGCTGGCGATCAGGACGTCTTCGAGCTCGTCGAGCACGCTGTCATCGATCTTGCTCTTGCCGACGAGGGCTTTGCCCAGCCGGGCAAAGAAGCCCTGCTTGGTCTTTTCCAGGCCCTTGTCGAGCTTGTCTTTATTCTCTTTTTTCTTGAAAAAATTCAGCATATGCGTCGTGCCTGTAGCCGGCAGTCAGGCAGGATAGGCGGGCCTGACCCGTAATGAAAAGAAGGAAAAATGAAAGAAACGAAAAACCCCAGACGGGGTTTTTGGGGTAGCGAGGGCCACAGGCCCCGTTGCCAGCCCATATCGGGCTCAGCATCAGCGGGCAAATATAGGGAAAAGGCCGGGAAGAAAGAAGATCCCCTTGGGCCTGTCTCTACCGCTCCAATCAGCCTCCACAGGCCCTATGGCCAGACGGGGAATGGTGAAAGACACTTTTCGCCTTACCCGCCCTGCCACCCCACCTCCCTGCTCCGGCAGCCGTATATAACAGTAGCACACAAGGCGTGGTTTCCGGAAAGGCAGTCTGATTTTTTTACCTTAAAATGAACTTGACTAGGAAACACGAGTTTTTGTATATTTCCACTGAGGATACTTTACAAAGGAGACATGAACAAGTGGGCGTTTGGGATCATCGGTTGGATGCTGTGCGGGTGGCTGTTCGCCCCTGCCCTCTATGCCGATGACGACGACCGGCTGTACGACAAGATCCCCTTTCGACAGGTTGAGGTCCCCTTCTACACCTTTGCGGAATACACCCCGCAGGTGGCGCTGCAGATGGACTACGCCAAGTTTGAGTTTACCAATCCCGAGGACTGGACACGTATCGCCAAGCATCAGGTAGCCTACGAGATTGACCTGGTCTTTACCAAGTACCCGGCAGACATCCAGCATTGGCGGACCAACTACTACGAACTGCTCAACGACCGGCTCAAAAACCTCTTTGCCCTCGACTCCACCCTCAGCAGCCCCGACATCCGCTGGAACCTCGTCCTGCAGACGCGTTGTCAGACCGAGGAAGAGGCCAAACGCTACTTTCACGGCTTTGTGATCAAGCACCGGCCGCGGCGCATCCCCGTCCTGCCGGACGTACGCTCGCCCGAACAACTCAAGGCCCTCATCGCCGGCCGGGCTACCGTACAAGACTCCACCGTCATGAAGGTCCTGGAGCGGCATCCCGAGTGGGACAGCATGCTCGTGGTCATGGACTGGACCGGTAGCATGTACAAGCACGGCGCCCAGCTGGTGCTCTGGTACAAATACAACCGGCTCCGTACCCAGGACCGGGTGAGCCACTTTGTCTTTTTCAATGACGGCAACCACAAGAAGGAGTGGCAGAAAAAAGTCGGCCGCACCGGTGGCGTATACCGGGCCAAGAGCCGGGAGCTGGAGGAAATCGTCTCCACCATGGAGTATGTCATGCACAAGGGCGATGGCGGCGACCCCGCCGAAAATGACCTCGAAGCCCTGCTGACCGGCCTGCAGTACCTTGATGGCTTTCGCGATGTGATCCTCATCGCCGACAACAAGAGCGACATCCGCGACATGGAGCTGCTGAGCGAGATCAACCGGCCGATCCACATCATCCTTTGCGACGTCAAGGGCGAACTCCATCCGCACTACCAGGCTCTGGCCCGGGCCACGGGTGGCAGCATTCACACCCTGGAGGCCGATCTGGATCGCCTTGATGCGCCCACCGAACCCGCTCAGCCCCAGCGCCGCCGGTAAGCCCCCTGCGCGCACAAGGCGCGCACCACCACCCCAAAAGCAGGCACCCTCACCCCTGCGGCGCGGTTGGCCTGGGCAATCCGATAAATCGTATCCCACTGCCGGAAGAGCACCCGGTAGGCCTCCACCAGCGAAAAACCCGGCTGGTATATGTGGGTCGGTTCGGCCTTGACCCCGTTGATCTCCAGGATGTAGAAATCATGCCCCTCCCGCAGCGCCTGCAGGCTGCGGCAGCGGATGTCATAGCGCCCGAAACAGATGCCCGGCAGGGCATCGGCGATCGCATCAAAGCGCCTGCTCAGCGCTTCGTCGATTTCGGCCCGCCCGTCCAGGAAGGTGGTCCCCCGGCAATGGTTGCCGATCGGCATCAGCTCCACCCGCTCCCCGGCGCGCGGCACGCGCGCCATCAGAGCCGGGTCCCGCCGCTGTAGGACTGGCAGTTGCAGCGCCGCGCGCGGATCGCGCGCCATCAGCTCCGCCACCGTCGAGTGGCCATCTCCCCACACTTCCAGAAAGCGCTTGAGCGTCAAGGAGGTGATTTCTCCCTGACGGGCCCCCGGCATGCGGTAGTAGAGCACCCCTACCTCCACCGGCTCATCCACATAGGCCTGTACCAGCATGGCCGGTGTCTCCCGGGAAAAATAGGCCTCCAGCTCAGCCGCATCGCTGAGTTTCTCGACCATCAGGCCACGCTCCCCCAGGTCGGGCTTGGCAATCAGTGGAAAGTCCAGCCCCGCCTCCTGCACCGCCGTCAGGACGGCGACCGGGTCGCTGTTCTCCGGAAAGCGAAGGGTGGCCGGCTTCCAGGCCGGCGGGATCAGGTTTATGATGTCGCCC
>RFHL01000813.1 GCA_003696875.1 Bacteroidota bacterium
TCGCTATGATTGGGGCGTTGGGGGCCGCGGTGGTGGCGCTGAGCCTGCCGGAGGTAGGCGGCCTGGACGGCCTGCTGTCGCATCCTGTGGTCTCGACCAAGCTGAGCATCCTGCCCGACTTTGCCAACCTGAGCTGGCAGCAGTTGCTGCCACTCTTCATCATCCCCATTGCGGTGCAATGGTGGTCGGTCTGGTATCCCGGTGCCGAGCCCGGGGGTGGGGGCTATATCGCCCAGCGAATGCTCTCGGCCAAGGATGAGAAAAACGCCATCGGGGCGACGCTGCTCTTCAATGCCGCCCACTACGCCCTGCGGCCCTGGCCTTGGATCATCGTGGCTTTGGCGTCCATCATTGTGTTTCCGGAGCTCTCCGACATACAGGCGAAGTTTCCCAATGTGGAGGCGGGCATCCTAAAGGACGACCTCGCCTATCCGGCTATGCTCACCTTCCTGCCTGCCGGCCTGCTGGGCATCGTGATGGCTTCCCTCATCGCGGCCTTCATGTCCACCATTTCGACCCACCTCAACTGGGGCTCCTCCTACGTCGTCAACGACTTCTACCGGCGCTTTGTCAAGCCTGAGGCATCGGATCGGGAGCTGGTCATGGTGGGCCGGCTCTCGACGGTGCTCCTCATGGCGATGGCGGCCCTGCTGGCCCCCTGGCTGGAAAATGCCAAGCGCGGCTTTGACCTGATGCTGCAGATCGGGGCGGGGACCGGCCTGCTCTTTATCCTGCGCTGGTTCTGGTGGCGAATCAATGCCTGGAGTGAGATCACCGCCATGGTGGTGTCTTTTCTGGTGGCGCTGTACTTCCAGGTTCTGCACCCGGCGCTGGGCCTGCCCGAGATTGCGACGGAGTGGCAGCTGATCATCGGGGTGAGCATCACCACCCTGGCCTGGGTGGTGGTGACCTTTATGAGCCCGGGGACCGATCCGCAGGTATTGCGGTCTTTCTTCCGGCAGATCCGCCCGGCGGGCGGGGGCTGGCAAAAGGTGGTGGATGATGCCGCGGCCGAGGGCCAAGACCTCGGGCAGGGCGAAGGCAGCCTTTCCCAGGGCATCCTGGCCATGGTGGTGGGGGCCTTTACGGTCTATGGGGCCCTGTTTGCCGTGGGCTTCTGGATCTATGGTCGCACCACGCAGGCGCTTATCCTGACGGTGCTGGCGGTCATCGGGACCTGGGGCCTCTTCCGGCTGTGGGGGCAGATGCCGACCCGCCCTGCGGATTGAGAAAGTTGCCAGAATTGAGACATCGCCAGGCGGCCCCGTAAGGGGCTTCCTGGCGATGCTGATCTTTTGCTATATTTGCTCCACAGGATGCCCTTGCTACTACCTCTGGCCATGCCTGGGGGCCATCTCCTGTCTTCTCCTTACTCAATCTTACCTTCAAGCCGATTCTTTATGCGCATCTTTACGGTGATTCTTGCGCTTTTTTGCGCCCAGCTGTTGTCCGCCCAGGAACTAAACCTTCTCCTGGACATAGAGCCCGGAACCGGCAACAGCAGCCCTGCTAATATGTTTTTGTACCAAGGCGAAGTTTACTTTGCCGCGGATCGCGCGGCCGAAGGCAAGGAGCTCTGGAAGTCGGATGGCACCGCTCCGGGTACCGTCCTGGTGAAGGACCTCCGGCCAGGGCCGGACAATTCCAACCCTTCTTTTTTCTTCACCTTCCACGATACGCTCTATTTTTCGGCCAATACGGGCTTTGGCAATGTGCTCTTCAAGTCTGACGGCACCAGTGCCGGGACGGTACAGATCTCTACTGATTTTATTTTTGAGCCTATCACGGTAGGCGATTCCCTGGTCTATTTCATCTACACCAGCCAGGGCAATGCGCTCTACACCTTCGATGGGACCAACATACAGCCTGCCAACAACACAGGCCAGGGGACCGAGACCGTGGTCGGGGCCAACTATGCGCTTTTTCAGGACAACCTCTATCTGTATATGGACTACAGCCCCGATGAGGCCGCCATCGGCCGGGAGTTGTATCGCTATGACCTGTTTGCCGACTCTTTCTCTCTGGTGAAGGATATCGTCCCCGGCCCCGACAATGCGGGCATCAGCGAATTTGCCGCCATGGAGGATTTTCTCTACTTCGAAGCCGACAATGACCTCTGGATGACCGATGGCTCCGGCCCCGGCACTATGCCGGTGGCGACGGTGGTCAATCAGGGCATCACCAATGTGATGAACCTTTTTGTCTGGAACAACCTGCTCTTTTTCGAGGCCGACAGCGGCTCGGGAGATCAGCTTTTTGTGTATGAGCCTGCGCTCGATCAGGTGCGCAACCTCAGCCAGATTAGTGGGACCAATTCCAACCATGATCCCTCTGATTATGCCCCTTTCAATGGCTGGCTCTACTACCGGGGCGAAGACAGCAGCAGCACCGATGGGCATCTGTTTCGCACAGAGGGCAACATCATCCAGCAGATGGATACCCTGATCAAGGATATTGACGATCTGGTAAGCCTGGGCACCGGGCTGCTGATGGAGGGAGAGGAACCGGACGTAACGGGCAACGAGCTCTTCCTTTTTACGGCCCCGCTGCTGCAGCCCACCATCAGTGGGCAGACTGTGGTATGCCCGGGCGAAACGACCACACTTAGCGCCAGCGGGGCGCCGAGTACGAGCTGGTCCTACACCTGGTATGCCGATCCGGATGGCGTTTCCCAGATCACTACCGGGACCACCTTCACCACGCCACCCCTCAATGGGCCGGTTACCTACTACGTAGGCATCGACAGTGCCAACATCGCCGGCGACCTGGTCGCCGTGACAGTCAGCATAGATCCCGAACTGGCCGGCGGGGCCAGCATTTCTACTCAGAATGACAGCCTTTTTGCCCAGCCCAGCGCTCCGCAGCTCAGCTATCAGTGGCTCGACAGCCTGGGCAATGTGATCCCCGGCGCGACCAGCGCCGTCTATGCCCCCGACAGCAGCGGCACCTTCTTCGTCGTGGTCAGCGGAACCCTCTGTACCGATACATCGGCCGCCTTTGTCTTCACACAGACCACCACCCGCCTCGATGAGGCCTGGACGCAGGCGCTGGGTCATATCCGTCTATACCCCAACCCCGCCAGGGAGCAAATCGCCCTGCGCTGGACGCAGGCTCAGGGAGAGTCGCTCCAGCTGGAGGTCTACGATCTTACCGGCCGGGTACTGATGCGACAAGGGGTGCCGGCGGGTCAGCAAGAAGTGCGGCTGTCCCTGAAAAAGCTTGCGCGCGGCACTTATCTGCTGCGACTGGTGGGGACGGAAGGCGCGCTCGTGCGCCGATTTGTGAAGGAGTAATGTCCCTGACGGGCCATGCGCTGCCGCGGGGCGGGGTGCATGGCCCCTTTGGATTCTGTCTGGCTCAAACCTTCATGTGTATGCGCCTATTTTTACTCTCTGTACTCCTGACGGTCCTATTGCCACTCTCGGCCCAGCAAAGGGGCTGGCCCGTCTCCGGGCAGGTGCTCGACGATCGTACGGGGCAGCCCATCGTCGGCGCTACGGTCATCATCAAGGGGACCAAGGCCGGGGCCCTCACCCAGGAGGAGGGCCGCTTTTCCTATGCCATCCCCGAGCCGGAGGGCGCCCAGGCGACCCTGGTGGTGCGCTTTCTGGGCTATCAGCCCCAGGAGGTCCCGGTCAATGGCCGGCAGCGGCTCACCATCCGGCTGGTGCCCAAAGAGGTCACCACCCAGGAAGTCGTGATCACCTCCTCCTACGGCACCACCAAGCTGCGGGAGGATGTGGTAGGCAGCATCAGCACGGTGATGGCTCGGGACATACAGACCGAGCAGGCGGCCGAAAGTGTCGACAAGCTCCTGGTAGGTCAGATCGCCGGGGTGCAGATCGAAAACAGCAGCAGCGTGGGGGGCCCCATCGCCATCAACATCCGCGGGCAGGGCTCGCTCACACCCCTGAGCAATGCCGTCCTGGGTACCTCGACCCAGCCCCTGATCATCGTCGACGGGGTCATTCTCAACGAAGAGGGAGCCATCGACAATGAGTTTTTTGACGGGAGCGGCTCCTTCACGGAGGATTTCCAGAACCCGCTGGTCCAGATTTCGCCGGACCAGATCGAGTCGATCAGCGTCCTCAAGGACGCGGCGGCGGTAGGCATCTATGGCGCCGACGGCGCCAATGGGGTGATCATCATCACCACCAAGCGCGGCAAGCGGGGCAAGCCCCGCGTCACGGTCTCCTCCCAGCTGGGGATTTCGGAGGCCATCAACCGGATCAAGTACCTCAACGGTGCTCAATACAATGAGCTGCGCAATGAATACCTCATCAACACCGGCGCCCAGCCGGTGCCCTACAACGGGGTGGATACCGACTGGTTTGAACTGCTGAACCGGCGGGGCCTCTTCCAGCGCTACAGCGCCAACCTTTCCGGCGGGGGGCAGTACCTCACCTACCGGGTGGGGCTCAACTTCCTGGGCATCGCCGAGCCGCAGGTGGGCAACGGCACGCAGCAGTACCGTGTCAGCGCGGGCCTGCGCTACAGCCGGGGCAAGTGGCAGGCCGATCTCTCGGCCAACCAGAGCCTGTTCATCAAAAATTCGCCCAACGTCTTTTTCAACTATGCCTTTGCGCCTACGCTGGCCCCCTACGACAACGAGGGCGACTTTGCCCCGGTGGGCGTGCGTGGCCTGGGCAATCCCCTGGCTGGTATCGCCCAAAACCGCAACCGCAGCGAGTCGTGGGGTACCCTGGGCAGCCTGAGCCTGCGCTATCAGATCCTGAAAGGCTGGGATGTCTCCTCGCTCTTCGGGCTGGACTACAAGGACAAAACCCAGGACCGCTACTTTTCCGGGGACAATGAGAGTGGGCAGCTCAACGGCAGCTTTTTGCTCGACGGCGTAGAGTATCCCCTCTGGGGTCGGCGGGTGATCAATGACCGGCAATCGACCCGCTGGAACTGGCAGAGCCAGAGCAGTTTCCAGCGTAGCTGGGCCGAGACCCACAGCTTCGACGCCCTGGCGGGCGTGGAACTGGCGCAGGAGCAGACCGACTTTGCCTACGCCGCGGGTCGCGGCTTTGTGAATCCCGGGCCCATCAATCCCGTGGAGGCGGCCGTGCAGGACGACGACCCGGCCACCCGCGAAGACGACCGCTTTGCCAACCAAACCTATAACCAGGACGTGAACAACAACGCCCGGGTGTCGCTCTACGCCCAGGCCAACTACAACTTTCGCAAGAAGTACTATATCCTGGCCAACTTCCGGCGGGATCAGAGCTCGGTCTTTGGCGATGATACCGACGTGACCTACAATGGCGGTGCCGGGGTGAGCTGGGTGCTGATGCGCGAGCCCTGGCTCGCCAACCAGAGCTGGATCGACTTTCTGCGCCTGCGGGCCAGCTATGGCAGTACTGGCAACTCCCGTATCGGTTCCTACCGCTCCAAAGGGCTCTTCAACGTAGATGACGTAGGTGGCTACAACAACCTCCCCATCGGCATCCTTAGCAGCAGTGCCCCCCCTAACGACCGCCTCACCTGGGAGACCAACCTCAAGTTCAACCTGGGGCTGGACTTCAACTTCCTGAACGTGGTGAACCTGACGGTGGACTTTTTTCGCGACCATCTGCAAGACCTGATCACCTCGCGTAGCCTTCCTACCGAGACGGGCTACAGCAGCGCCCAGATCAATGCCGCCAGCATGATCAACCAGGGCGTGGAGACCAGCCTGAACCTGATCTGGGTGGACCGGGAGGACTTTCGGTGGAATACCAGCGTGAATGTCGCTACCCTGCGCAGCGAGGTGACCGAGCTGGTGGGGCTGGGCAGCAGCCGGTCCACCAGCCAGCAGGCGCTGGCGCAGCAAGTGGGCTACAGCACCTCGACCATCTGGGGCGTACGCTGGGCCGGCATTGATCCGGCTACGGGCCGTGACCTGGTTATTTATCGTGGACCAGCGGGCTTTCCGGGTGAGCTGATGGACGCGGCTACCTACCGAGCCCGCTTTGGCAACAGCGCGTGGGAGCCCCTGGGCGACCGGCAACCCCGCCACTACGGCGGCTTCAGCAATGTGATGAGTTACAAGGGCTTCAGCTTCAGTATGCGGGGGACCTACCAGTGGGGCGGCTATCTGCTGGTCAATGACGACCTCGTCTCCAACTACAACATCACCGTCAACCGCAACCTGAGCGTGAATGCCTACGACTACTGGCGCGGCCCTGGCGACTATGCCCTGCAGCCGGTCGTGACCCGCAACAATCCCGTCATCCCCAACCTGAGCAAGTACATGTACGACCTGTCCTACGTGAAGCTCAGCAATGTAAACCTGGGATACCGCTTTGACCTGACTGAGCCCCGACTGGGGCTGCGGAGCCTCTCGGTCTCGGCCGACGTGACCAATGTGCTCTACTGGTACCGGGTACCCAGTCCCGAGGGCCGCAACGGGGTGCGGGAATTTCGCTTTACCTATCCCGAGGCGCGCACCTGGTCGCTGGCCCTGAAGGCCGGTTTTTAAGGGTAGGGAAAGAGACCCGTCAGGCGTCCGGGCTATGGATCATCACGATCGATGAGCCGGGTACTGGCGGGCTTTTGCTGGCCTGCCCACGGAAATGCAAGGCCATTCTGGTTCATTCAGCCTAAAGATTGATGCATTGGCGCAAATTGGCTTGGAGATGGCTGGCTGTTTGTTTACCATCGCAACACCTAACTGAATGCTACCTTGTTTTCCCTTTTCCCGGACCCGGTCCGGGGGCACGCCTCTTGAACCCTCTTTTTCATGAATCGTCTTTTTTTTCTTTTGCTCTGGGGCAGCCTGCTGGCTGCCCGGCCGGGGCTGTCGCAGCACATCAGCGACTTCACCTCCCTGGCCCCTGGTAGCCAAACGACCGATTTTCGCCTCGCCACCACCCACACCTTCCAGTACCTGATTGAGACGGGCGACCCGCTCACTGCCGGTGGAAACCTCCCCGACCGCTGCGACTTTTCCGGCTACGTGCCCATCGCCGGCAGCAGCACCAACGGCTACCTCTCGGTCAATTCCGAGAGTAACACCGGGAATGTAACCATCCTTGACATCAACTTTCTCCCAGCTACCCAGGAATGGGACATCACCGCCTCCGAACTAGTCGATTTCAGCCCGGTAGGGGGTACCTCGCGCAACTGCTCCGGGGGCATCACCCCCTGGGGGACCGTGGTTACCTGCGAAGAAGTGGTCAGCCCGGACAACAATGGCGATGGCTACTATGACTTTGGCTGGGCGGTGGAGATAGACCCCGCCACCCG
This sequence comes from Bacteroidota bacterium, assembly GCA_003696875.1. GTDB lineage: Bacteria > Bacteroidota > Bacteroidia > J057 > J057 > RFHL01. The sequence continues at coordinate 7,231 of RFHL01000813.1, forward strand.
CAGCGTCATCGACCATCCCGGAGGGCTGGTCGGGGGCGACAAGCTCTGGCAGATGGGCAATTTTCGGCATGAGAATGCCGTCATTCACAGCAATCAGCGCACCGTCTATCAGGGAGATGACTCCAATCCCGGCTATCTCTATCGCTTTGTGGCCAATACCGCCGGGGACCTGAGCAGCGGCAGCCTCTTTGTCCTCAAGCTGGTTTCGCCCACCGAAGGCCAATGGGTGCCCCTCAACAACAGCACCCCCAACGAATGCAACACCACCGTCAGCCAGGCGGCTGCCGCTGGCGCCACCGCCTTCAATGGCATTGAGGATGTTGAGATCAGCCCCATCAACGGCATGGTCTACTTTGCCGTCAAGGGCGAAGGCAAGACCTATCGCTTCCACGATATCTCGCCCCTGCCCGGTGATTCCATCACCGGTTTTGAGACCTTCGTCGGGGGCATGAGTTACACCATTGACTATGGGACCGGCACCGCCCTGGTTCCTTGGGACAACTGGAACGACAACCTCGCCTTTGACGATCTGGGCAATCTGTGGGTCTTTCAGGATGGCGCCGACAACTACATCTGGGTCGTGGGGGCTGGGCATACCCAGGCCGCGCCCGATGTGCGCATCTTCGGGCAGGCCCCGTTGGGCTCCGAGCCCACCGGCATCACCTTCACCCCCGACCACAAGTACATGTTTATGTCGATCATGCACCCCGCCGCGACCAACAGTTCCAGCACGGTCGAAGATGCTTTTGCCGTACCCCGGGCTTTTGACGAGGACGTGGTGCTCGTGGTGGCGCGGGGCGAGTTTCTGGGCACGCTCTGGCAGCCGCTGCCCCTGCGCTGGGTCGACACCTGGGCGCGCCCCGACGGAGGGAGGGTCAGCCTCGGCTGGACGGTGAGCGGCCGGAGCCCGGGGGCAGATTTTGTGGTGGAGCGAGAGGCTCCGGATGCCACCTGGACGGAGGTCACCCGGGTAAAGGCCCGCTCCGAGGCCGGAACGGCCACCTATGAGGCCCAGGATCCTATGCCGCAGGCCGGCCGTAACCGCTACCGTATCCGGCAGGTAGATGCGCGAGGATATACGCAGACCTCGCCGGTGGTGGAGGCGACGGTTATCGGACCGGACCTTCGGGTCTATCCCAATCCCGCCTGGGATCTGCTCTGGGTCGAAGCCCCGGCCGGGGGCGATGAACCCCTGCGGGTCGAACTGATCGACGCCGCCGGGAAGGTACAGGTATCCCGTCACGTACAGTCGCAGCAAGCCGTGCCGGTAGGAGACCTGAGCCCGGGCGTATACCTCCTCCGGATTGAGGGGGCCGGCACCCGCTATGCCGGCAAATGGATGATCCGCTAGCGGCGGAGTCGCCGCAAGACGTATCGTAACGTGAGTTTTGGATAAAAACCACTTTGAATGGCTCCAATCGATGATTGTCATGCCGAGCGAAGCGAAGCATCTCATGTGTCCAATCAGATCCTTCA
>RFHL01000814.1 GCA_003696875.1 Bacteroidota bacterium
CCAGCGGCGGCGGCGCCGCGCGAGGGGATGCCAGCCCAACTGCAGGCTGCCACCGGCGGTCTGGCTCCGAAAATTGAAGGCCTGGGCGCGGCGACTGGCGTCGCCCAGGGGTGCCCCTTGCCAGTCGTAGGGGCGGGCGGTGCCCTGCAGCCAGCCGGCGTGCCCTTCCAGGCGCAGGCGCCAGGCGGGGCGCAGGCGGCGCTCCAGCCGCAGCTGAGCGGCGGGGGTCAGGCTCGTAGGGCCTGAGGGGAAATAGTCGGGCGTCAGGTCGCTCTGGGTGTGGCGCAGGTCGAGCTGGCCACTCAGGGCCCAGCCACCCTGGGCGAGGAGGGGATGCCAGCCAAGTAGGAGGAGAAGGGGAAGGATATATCTCATGAAGACGGGGGCTGATCGGGAAACAGGCGGCGGGGGCTGGGGGCGGCGTGAGTTGCCTGGAGGGCCGGTCCCGCGGAGCGGGGCCGGGTCCGAAGTGAAACGGAGGACGGAACCCCGGAAGGGAACGACCCCGGGGAGGCCCCTGGGGGCCGGACCGGGGGCACGCCCTGTTGATTAGACAAGCAGAGGCGAGAAACGAGATCGCTGCGCAGCGAGCGGGGCTAACTATCGCTTTTCGCGGAGGCCGAGCCAGAGGTCGATCTCGGCGCTGAGGCCGATGAAGGGCTTGAGGGAGATGGCGCCGACGTCGAAGGCGGCATTGCCACCGCCCACGCCGGAGCTGCCTTGCTGCTCGATGGCGGTCAGGCCGGCATTGAGCCGGATGAAGCGGAAGAAGTTGTAGCCGAGGCCGAGGAAGTAGGGCCGGCCGAAGATGGGGCCGGTGACGGTGTTGCCTTCGGGATCGGTGAAGTTGTTGACGAAGACGCCGAGGGAGAGGGAGGTGTTGGACAGAATGGGACCGCCGATCTGCCGGTTGGCGAGGGGGAAGGAGACGCCTACGTAGGGGGAGGTGTCGTAGGTGAAGGTCTCGCGGCTGGCGTCGAAGATGACGCCGCCGTAGCCGACGTTGAGGGCGAGGGTGCGGCGACCAGTCTCGGTGCCGTAGCTGCTCACCTCGCGGATGTCCTGCCGGATGACGAGCTGGCTCTGGAGAACAGGGGCCAATTCGGTGTGCAGGAGGGCTTTAAGGGTGCTGAGGGCCGGGTAGTCGGGGGCGAGGGGCCCCTCGGGCAGGCCTTCGGGCAGGCCTTGGTTTTTGAGGTTGTCGAGCCCGTGGCGGACGATGTCGGAGAAGCCGTCGAAGCTGACGCCGGTGAGGCTGCGATAGTAGGTGAGGCCTTCGGTGACGATGGTCTTCAGGTCGTGGAGGAGGAGGCCGGTTCCGCTGGCGAGGCGGATTTTACCGCCTTGATTGGTCACCGACTGGTCTACGTACTGGTCCAGGGACTGATAGAGGTCGAGGCGGAGCGCTTCGCGCTCGGCGGGGGTGATGGGCCGGTAGTAGAGAAAGCGGAAGTCGTAGTCGGTATTGCCCTTGAGGGGCTGGTTGAAGGGGACGCGAAAGGTGCCGGTCTGGTCGCCGGGGGGCCGCTTCCAGGCGGCTTCGTAGAGGGGGCGCTTTTTCTTGTCGTCCTTGGGCCGGAAGAGCTGAATCTCGACCATGGCGATGCCGGGGGCGATATCGCCGGTGAAGATCATGCGGCTCTCGGCGGGCAGGGGCTGCCCGTTGTTGAAGTAAGCCTGGGCGTAATCGAACTGGACTTGCTCGTACTGGGCATGTAGGTCGGTTCCCAGGCTCAGGAGACAGAGGGTAGAAAGGAGGTAAATCAGTCTTTGCATGTGGTAGCGGTTTGGGTTTGGGATGCAAAAACTGTGCAGAGGTCACAGGAGAGGCTGGATTTGGGAAGATTGGCAGGCTGAACAGGATGCAAGCGGATCAGGACAAACGAGATATTCTTTTCACCGCCGTAATTGAGACCATGTTTTGGGAAGTCTGGTTTAACGTGAGTTTTGGATAAAAACCTGTTTAAAAGTCTCCCATCGACAATTGTCATGCTGAGCGAAGCGAAGCATCTCATGTGTCCTATTAGATCCTTCG
>RFHL01000068.1 GCA_003696875.1 Bacteroidota bacterium
CCGCCAACAAAATTGGCACCTATCTCAAGGCCCTGGCGGCCCGCGATAACCAGATTCCCTTTTACGTGGCTCTACCCACCAGCACCATTGACTGGGAACTACGCGATGGCCTCCGCGAAATTCCGATTGAAGAACGGGGCGGGCAAGAGGTTCACTCCATCTGTGGTTGGGACGGGGAACAAATTCGCGAAGTCCGCTTAACGCCTGCTGCTAGCCCCAGCCTCAATTACGGCTTCGATGTCACCCCCGCCCGCCTCATCACCGGACTGATTACGGAACGCGGTATTTGTGCGGCCAGCGAGGAGGGCCTGACGGGGCTATGGCCAGAACGGGCACCAGCGAAATGACACAGCGCTAAGTCGAAGCCCAGCCACCAACCAACCCTTACACCCTTAACCCATTACACCCTCAAGCCCTCAACACTGCATTACGCACTTCACCCACCGTCCTACACCCACTCAATCGCATGGTGAGTTCGAAGTCAGCCCAGAGGTTTTCGAGTACGGTTTGTACGCCTGCCTGGCCATCCAGAACAAGGCCATAGACATACGGCCGACCAATACAGATGGCATTTGCGCCCAATGCCAGTGCCTTGAAGACATCGGCTCCCGTGCGTACACCACTATCGAGTAGCAACGGATAGTTTGCACCAACCGTCGTGCGAATTTGCGGCAGCATCTCGATCGTACTGACGGCCCCGTCTACTTGGCGGCCGCCGTGATTGCTGATGATGAGCCCATCAATACCCAGTTGCTGCGCCCGATGTGCATCTTCGGGGTGGAGAATTCCTTTGAGGAGAATAGGCAGTTGGGTATGCTCACGTAAGAAGGCCAGCTCGTCCCAGTGCAAGCTGGGCTTGGTGTACATATTGATAAACTGCCGCACAGCGCGTAAGGGGCGCTTGCTGCGTAAATTGCCCCAAAAGCTACCCGGGTATCGCTGCATGAGCTGTATCAGCGCTCGTAAAGTATGGACATTCACCTTAGGCTGAGGCGTGACGAGACCTGCCTCTTCCGGCTCGTCGAGCAGGGCCTGGAATACGGGGTCGCTAATGTATTGCGCCAGGCCCATACCCCGCAAGAAAGGTAGGTAGCCCAAGTCTAGATCACGCGGACGCCAACCCAGCATAGTCGTGTCGAGGGTGACGACTAAGGCCTCGCATCCACAGGCTTCAGCCCGCCGGACAAGGCTGGCCACTAGTTCATTGGATTTGCTCCAGTACAATTGGAACCAGCGCGGACTACTGCCCATGGCCACACTCACCTCCTCCATCGCTATACTGGCCTGGTTGCTAAAAATAAAGGGCAGACCTACACTCGCTGCGGCTTTGCCGACTGCCAGGTCCGCTGCCGGATGGGCTAGTTCAAGTACCCCCACCGGCGATAGCAAGATCGGCGCGGGGATATGGCGGCCAAAAAGCTCCACTGTGGTGTCAGCTTGCGAAACGTCGCACAACATCCGTGGGGTGATGGCGTAATGAGCGAAAGCCGAACGATTGCGCACAACCGTGAGCTCGCGTCCGGCCCCGCCGGCTACATAGGCATAGGCCTCAGCCGACATCTTGGCGCGGGCAGCCTCGGCCAACTGTTCAGGATCGGTCGGAATCACCGGGCGTTGGCCGCTAAGGCCGACCAGGAACAGGTCACGCTGACGCTGCAGGGCGGAGAAAGTAGACATGGAAGTAGGGCTTTGGGGTGAAGATAAGAGGTTTTGAAAAATCGCAGCGGCAGGTCTTTGACTCTGATAG
>RFHL01000815.1 GCA_003696875.1 Bacteroidota bacterium
AGCCTGTTCGCCCCGGTCAAAGGTGGCCTCCAGACGGGGAGGGGCATAAAAGCGGGGCCAGTCGTCGGTGCGGAAAGCGGGCGCCGGCAAGCCGGCTTGATTGAATAGGGCCGGGCTGACGGTATCCTCAAAGGCATATCGGGCAGCCAGCGGCTCGGCCAGGGCGGGATGGGATAGCCAAAGGGTATCCCCGGCCAGGGCGATGTCGGCCGGAAGGAAGGCTCGCTCCTCCCCCGCAATGAGCAGCCGGGCGGTGCCCGGCCGGATCTCCAGTCCGCCGGGGGCCTGGGCAAAGGGAATCCCCAGGCGCTGGCCGCGCCGAATCGGGGCCCCGGGCCAGGGCCCGCTCACCGGTCCTTCGGCTTGTTCATAATTTTGATTCAGGGCCCAACGGGCGAGGCGGTGTGCCATTATAGCCTTGGCCGGTGGATAGGGCAGGCCCGGCACACCCAGATCCAGGCTGGTGGCCATGCCGGTATTGGGCAGCTGGCTGGCCAGGTATTGTGCCTCACGCAGGCCCGCCCCGCTGCCAGACTGGGCGTAGGCAAAGGGCGGCTGCTCCACAAAGTAAAAGGAAAAGCGCCAGCCCCACTGGCTGCGCCAGTCGTGGATCAGGGCCGGAAACAGCTTGCGGTAGAGGTAGGGCGCCTCGGCATTGGCGGTGCCCTGGCTCCAGATCACCCCTTGCAGGGCCATGGGCGCCAGGGGCGCGATCATGGCATTGAAGAGGACGGTGGGGTAGGAGGGGGCGAGGGTGGTGGCTCCGTCGAAGCGCTCCCGCTGGGCGCGCAGCTCGGTATCATAGGCATCGAGCAGGGCGGCAAAGGCCGGGTCAGCCTCCAGGCTGGGGCGGCTCATCCAGGCCTGGATCGGGGCTTCGGGCCAGGTGGCCTGGATCAGTCCTACCGGAACCTCGAGCTGCTCATGCAGGCGCAGGCCAAAATGATAGGCCAAAGCGCTAAAGGCACGGGCTGTTGCGGGCTCACAGACCTGCCACCGACCTTTCAGGTCAAAGCGGGGAGAGAGGGCCATATGGCCCTCGACGATAAAGAGCCGCATGCGGGGATGGTCCGCGTCGGCGAGGGCCGCCTCGCCTTCGGTATCTTCCTGCAGGGACATGGCCATATTGGCGTCGCCACTGGCCAGCCAGACCTCGCCCACCAGCACGTCCCGGATGAAGAGCTTGTTTTCCGGTCCCTCGACGGCGAGGGTGTAGGGCCCGCCCGGGGGCGGGGTGGCCAGATCGACCCGCCAGCGGCCGCGGCTGTCGGCATAGGTCAGGAGGCTGGCCCCGTCCCAGCTGCCCGAGACGATGATGCGCTCGCCGGGGGAGGCACTGCCCCAGATCGGGGCGTAAGCCCCGCCCTGGAGGACCATGTGGTCCGAAAAAAAAGCCGGGAGCGAAACCCGGGCCCAGGCCGGGCTGCCGAACCCGCTCAGGAGTAAAATAGCCAGTTTCCACCAGTGTGATGACCGCTTCATTCCGTAAATTTGGGGAATTTCCCGGGTATTGCCCAGCTTTGTCCGGATAAGTCGCTGGCAGGGGTGACAAAAGGCATTGGGACCTTTTTCCAAACTCTTTACCATTGCCTGCAGTTTCTCACTTTTCTCACGCAATCCACTTATGCAAACGACCATTTTCATGCGCCGGCTTGTGTTCCTTTGCCTTTGGCTGGGAGCAGGCAGTGCCATGACATATGCCCAGTCCCTCTCGGGCACCTTGCGGGGGCAGGTGCTGGACCGCAGCACCCAGCAGCCCCTGGAGGCGGTCACGGTCCAGTTGCTCACCCACGCCAGCGCAACGCCCGTCCTCACCGATGCCGAGGGGCAGTTTCGCTTTGAATCGGTACCAGTGGGGCGGCATGACCTCAGTTTTGAACGCACCGATTACGAACCTTTTGCCCAGAACGGGGTGATGGTGCGCAGCTCCAAGGAGGTCGTCCTCTCCATCCCCATGGAGGTGAAGCTCTACCAGATGGATGAGGTCGTCCTGATGCCGGACCAGCCGCGGGGTACCCCCCGCAACCAGATGGCCGCTGTGAGTGCCCTATCTTTCGAGATTGAGGAGACCCGCAAGTTTGCGGGGGGACTGGATGACCCCACCCGCCTCGCCGCCAACTTCCCCGGAGTGGTGGCGGCACCATTCACCTCCGAAAACTTCATCTCTATCCGGGGGAATTCTGGCCGCGGCCTGCTCTACCGGGTCGAAGGGGTCGACATCCCCAACCCCAACCACTTTGCCCGCATCGGGAG
>RFHL01000069.1 GCA_003696875.1 Bacteroidota bacterium
AGTCCACCGGCTCGGTGTAGTAGTAGGTCCGGTCGAGGGGGCTGTAGGCGATCGGGCCGCCGAGGGTCCGCAGCAGGCTCAGGTAGCGGTACAGGGTGGCCTCGGATACGCCCAGTCGCCGGGCGCATTGGGTGACATCGCCGGTAGCCCGGCGGCGGATGAGGTCATGCAGGCGCGTGAGCTGGGATGAGAGGGGTGGGGTGCGCATGGCCAAACAGGGCATAGGTCAGGCTGGTCTATGGCCTGGATTCATGGTTGTGAGAAAAGGGAAAAGCTCCGAAGAGTAATATAGGAAGATAAATGAAGAGAGCTGAAAAAAATGTGCCTTTTTGATGTTTATTTGTGTAATGGGCGTAGATTTTTGGGCGAATTATAAAAAGGCCGGTTTAGCCGGCCCCTGGAATGTCTCGACAAGGGCAGCACATTCACATCCTTCCCTGCGCCCAACCCCGCACCTGCTCCAGACTCCCCCGAAAGGGCTTGATCCTCAGCCGGTAGTGATACTCCCCCGGCGCGACCCGGTACGGGCCGCGGACGGAAACGGGGGTGCCACCCACCCCGCTCACGAAGGGGTCGGTGTAGAGCGTCGCCCGCGCGCTGCGGCGCAGCTGAAAGGGGTACCAGGCCCGGTCGAGGTTGCTGTAGGGGTCGATCCGCAGGTTGGTGTGCTGCGCGTCGGGGATGAAGGCGAGGCCCAGGCCGCTTTCATAGGTGATCGCCCCCCATCGAACCTGGGCGTGATTGCCAAAATCCTGAGGAATCAGGTAGGGCATCCCCAAACTGTCGATCTGCTCGCTATAGATGCCGAGCTTGGCGCCCGTGTGCCGGTCGGGATAGGTCTCGAAGGGACCCTTGCCATACCAGGTGAGGACGCGGGCCTCGGGGGCCAGCGACCAGCTCAGGCCCAGCCGTTGCAGGTAGGGCAGGATCTGATCGCCGTGGTAGCTACGGGGACCGCCCTCGTAGCGCAGGTCATGGCTGATAATCAGGTCGCCGCTGCTGTAGATCTTGTAGTGCAATTGGTGGGAGAAGCCCAGCTCGGGCGTGGAGAAACTGTGGCTGTAGAGGTCCAGAAAGACCTCGCAGAGGTGCGGCTGTCGCTCGACGCGGTAGTCGCGCAGCACATGCACCAGCGAGTCGAGCCCGTTACCGTACCAGGCGTCCCATTCCTTTTCGCCCCAGCCCGACCACTCATTCATGATGAAGCGGCGGGTTGCGCCCAGGGTCGCGCCCTGGGCAAAGAGCTCCTGCCCCCCTGCCTCCAGCCGGAGGCGGCCGTGGGCCTTCAGGTCGATGTGGTACACAAAGCCTTCGCCCCCCACCTGCAGGGCGTCGCCCCGCCGGGAGATCTGGAGCGGTTGCGGCGGCAGGTCCAGCATCAGCTCTTCGCCCGGGGCGGGCAGCACCGCCTCATAAAAGGCGACCTCATGCCCGGCCGGCAGGCCGGGGCTTTCCGCTCGCG
>RFHL01000816.1 GCA_003696875.1 Bacteroidota bacterium
CCTACCTTCTGGAGCTGGTGCGCTACATCCACCTCAACCCGCTGCGGGCCGGTATCGTGAGGGATCTGCGGTTAGTGTACCATTCTTTCTGTAATTTCGTTTTGGCACCGGCCCCGGCAGGGGCCCGGGGGATCCTTTAAATCCCCCGGGGCCGCTGCCGGCCGCAGGGCACTTGATCCCAAGTGCCCCCCGGTGGTTTGAAAAAAATGGGTCAGATCGGTACTCCAGTGTTGTCGACCATAACAACACACAAGAAGAGGAGGCACCGAAATGACCCACGGCAGGGATGATAGCGCAATTTGCACGGCATTGGAACAGATTATCGCATACGGTTTAGATGGTCTAGAGACGGCGGTCTGCATTTTGATCAACGAGGCGATGCGCATCGAGCGCAGCCGGGCGTTTGGGGCCGAGCCCTGGCAGCGGACCGACAACCGCAGGGGCTACGCCAACGGCTACAAGGCAAAATCGGTCAACAGCCGCATCGGCAAGCTGGAGCTGAAGATCCCGCAGGTGCGCGGCGGGGTGGAGTTTTACCCCAGCGCCCTTGAGCGCGGTCTTCGCAGCGAGCGGGCGCTGAAGCTGGCCATGGCCGAGATGTACATCCAGGGGGTCTCCACCCGCAAGGTGAACGCGATTTTAAAAGAGCTCTGCGGCCTGGAGGTCACCAGCTCCCAGGTCAGCCGTGCTACGGCGCTGTTGGACGAGGAGCTTGAGAAGTGGCGCCACCGGCCGCTGGGCCGCACGCCGTTTGTGCAGCTCGATGCCCGCTACGAGAACCTGCGCCACGGCGGCAGTGTGGTCAGCTGTGCGGTGCTGATTGCCACCGGTGTGACCGCTGAGGGCCGCCGCACGGTGCTGGGGGTCAGCGTCTCCTTGAGCGAGGCGGAGGTCCATTGGCGGCAGTTTCTCAACTCCCTCAAGGAGCGCGGCCTGCACGGGGTGATCATGATCACCAGTGACGACCACCCGGGGCTCAAATCAGCCCTCAGAAGCGTCTTCAGCGGTGTTTCCTGGAACCGCTGCCATGTGCACCTGCAGCGCAACGCGACCGCCTACGTGCCCAAGGCGCACATGCGAAGCGCCGTGGCCCGGGACATCGCCAACATCCTGTCGGCCCCCGGCCTGGAGGAGGCCAAGCGGCTGCTTAAGCTCTCTGTGGCCAAGTACGAGCACACCGCCCCCCGGCTGGCCGCCTGGATGGCCGAGAACATCCCTGAGGGCTTCACCGTCTTCATGCTGCCCGATTCCCTGCGCCGTCGGCTCAGAAGCACCAATATGCTCGAAAGACTCAATCGGGAGATCGCCCGCCGCACTCGTGTGGCCTCCTTGTTCCCTAATGAGGCTTCTTTACTTCGATTGGTCAGCGCGGTGCTGATGGAAACCAGCGAAGAATGGGAGACAAATAAAAAGTACCTTAACCTGGAGACCGCTCTGCTCCCAAATTGAATTTACAGAAAAAAGGTTGCTCTATCTGAACCGGCCCGGCCGCACCGCCGGTCCATCCGGTTGCGGGGGTATGATTATTCCCGGCCCGGCTCCTATGCCGTGACC
>RFHL01000817.1 GCA_003696875.1 Bacteroidota bacterium
ACCATCCACCCGGCCCTGCGGGACCGGATGGAGATCATCGAGATCAACGGCTATTCCCTGGAAGAAAAGCTCGAGATCGCCAAACGGCACCTCTTGCCCAAGGCCCGCAAGGACCACGGCCTCAAGGGGACCAATCTGCATATCAGCCCCAAAGCTCTGCGGCAGGTGATCGAGAATTACACCCGGGAGTCGGGTGTGCGCGCCCTGGCTCAGCAAATCTCCCGGATTTGCCGGGGAGCCGCCAAGGAAATCGTCCTCAATGAAAACCCCTCGGTGCGGGTTTCGGAGCGAAACCTGCATGACTTTCTGGGGGTGAAGCGCTTCGAAAACGAACAGTATCAGAAGTTTGAGGTGCCAGGGGTGGCCATTGGCCTGGCCTGGACACAGGTGGGCGGCGAAATTCTCTTCATCGAATCCACCCTCACACCGGGCACCGGCAAGCTAAGCATGACCGGACAGCTCGGCGACGTCATGCGGGAGTCAGGCACCCTCGCCTACACCTACCTGCGTTCCAATTGCGACAAGTTTGGCATCCCCTACGATGTCTTCCGCCATTGGGACGCCCACCTCCACATCCCGGCTGGGGCCATCCCCAAGGACGGCCCTTCGGCCGGGGTGACCATGCTCACCTCGCTGGCCTCCCTCTATTCTCAGCGCATCGTGCGCCCTTCTCTCGCTATGACCGGCGAGATCACCTTGCGGGGCAAGGTCCTACCAGTCGGGGGCATCAAGGAAAAGGTCCTTGCCGCAGTGCGCGCCGGCATTAAGACCCTGATTCTGTGCGAGGAAAACCAGAAGGATGTGAGCGAAATCAAGGAAGCATACATTCAGGGTCTGGACATCCGCTATGTGTCGCGGATGGAAGAGGTTCTACACCTGGCTTTGGAACCTCAGCCCGGCCCCAAAGCCATCGACCTCCTTCCCAAGAAATCCACTGAAGAAGAAGGGACGACCCCTATCAGCCAGCTGGAAAAAATCAAGCGGATCGTGGGGCATGCGTAAGGAGAAGCGAGACAGCTAGAGACGAGAAGCGAGACCCGTGATCTTTGGATCAGGGCCTGGCGATCAGGAGTGTATCCACGTCGAGCTTTAGGCGAAGCCAGGCCACGAGCCGGGCTTCCTGCTCGCGGCGCGCGCTGGCCCGCAGGTTGGGTTTCCAGTTTGGCAGCAGGACGGCCAGGGTATCGGGCAGGGCTTTGTTTCCGGGGAAAACCGCTTCCTGCGCCAGCCCAAAAGACTCCAGATCCGGAAACAGGGCCCCCATCTCCTGCCGCATCGCCCGCAGCAAGACGGTATCCCCAGTCTGTCGGCGGTACAGATGGTGCAGGCTGTCAATCTGTCCCTGCAGGGCCATCAGGCCCGGCTGTACGGCCTCCAGGGCCTTAAGGGTACTTTCGTCCAGCAGCTCATCTTTCCGCAACTGTCCCGGACTCTGGAGTATGTTCAGACGAAAATCCTCCAGTCCATAATCCGGCAGCTGCTCCACCAGGAAACGGATGGAATCCTGCGTGAGCGGGGGGCCAGCCATGACGAGAGATAAGGTCGACAAGCTGTCGTTCATCTCAAAGCTGCGCTTGATCGCCTCGTGGTTGGCATTGTTGACCTGCTCAATGATAAAGCGGTCGATGTCAGACTCGACGCGGGCCTTGAGCCAGACATTGTACATAAAATACACGCTCGGCAGGATGACCAGCACCGCAAAGGCGGTGGTCCAGCGCACCGCCCGCCGGCGGGTGCGGTCGTCGACGTAGTCGACGAAAGGGAAGCGCAGGAAGCGCACGATCAGATAGGTCGAGAGTGCAATAAAGACGGAGTTGATGAAGAAGAGATAGAGCGCACCGCCAAAAATCTCCCAGGCATTGGGCAGGTCGCCCCGGATCATGCCGGCCATCCCAAAGCCCGACACACAGAGGGGCGGCATCAGGGCTGTGGCAATGGCCACGCCCGGTATGGCGTTGGTTTTGTCCTTGCGCGAGCCGGCGACGATGCCGGCAATCCCCCCAAAGATGGCCACCAATACGTCCAGAATGGTGGGATAGGTGCGGTTCATGATTTCCTCCGTGGGCCGGCCCAGGGGCGTGATCAGGAAGTAAATCAAACTCACCCCCAGCGAAGCCCCTACGGCAATCCCGAAGTTTTTGAGCGCCAGCACCAGGTGCTCCCGGTCATTGATCCCGACCGACAGACCGATGCCCAGAATCGGCGACATCAGCGGGGAGATGAGCATGGCGCCGATGATCACCGCCGCCGAATTGGTGTCCAGACCGATGGAGGCCAGCATGGCCCCACAGGCCAGAATCCAGACATTGTATCCCTTGATGACAATGCTGTTGCGGATGTTGTCGATGGTGCCACGGACATCGGTGGTATCCCGGAGGTGCACCACATCCAGCAAGACTTGACGCAATTCTTTGAACATGGGAGAAAAATAAGAAAATTCCCATTTTGCAAAGGAAATTTCTTGTCCTCCGAATCTTCTACCCTTACTTCTGACGGTGAAGCCTTCGGGAACCGTAGCTTTTCACTGGTCTCGCTTCTCGGTTCTCGGCTCTCGCTTCTGACAATCAAGCGATCTGCCCCCTCTCTATGCCCTCCTGGATCCTCAAAGCCGCCCTGCAAAAAACGCTGGACCTCCTGCCCGGGGGTCCTGCCTTGTACCGCTGGGGCCTGGCCCGTTTCAGCCACCGTATCACCTCTCATTTCCTGGCGGACCGGCTGGCGCATGTGGAGCGACATCTCGCGGCCTGGCAGGATGCGCATCCCGGGCAACTGCCCGGGCGTGTACTCGAGCTGGGCACCGGCTGGTGCCCGGTGGTGCCGCTGGGCCTCTGGCTCTGCGGGGTCGATCAGGTCGACACCTATGATATACGCCTCCTGGTGAAGACCTCCACCCTGGAGAAGCTGAAAGCGGCGATCCTCGAACGGGCCCAAGAGGGCCAGCTAAAGATCCATTTGCCAAAGCTCCAGTCAGCGCGGCTGGATCAACTGCTGGCCCTGTCATCCGGGGAGCAGTTGTCTCCTCAAGCCTGGCTGGCAAGGCTGGGAATCCGGACCTTCGCCCTACCCCTCAGCACCCGGGCCGATTTGGTTATCTCCAACAACACCTTCGAACATATCCCGACCCGCGCCCTGAGGAAGTTGCTACCCCACCTGTGGGCCGCCACCCGGCCGGGGGGCGTCATGAGCCACTACGTGGACCTGGTGGACCATTACTCCTATTTTGACGCCCGGCTATCGCCTTTTCACTTCCTGCGTTTCAGCCCCTCCCAGTGGGCCTGTATCGAAAACCGCTTCCAATCCCAAAACCGGCTGCGCTGGCCGCAGTATCAGGTGCTATTCCACGAAGCGGGCATCCCCATTGACCGGGAGGAATGCGAATCTGAGCCAGCCGCTGCGCTGAACGCGCTTCCTCTCCATGAAGAATTTCTGACCTTACCAGAGCCAGAACTCCTCGTCAGTTATGTCCATATCATTTCTCAGCGCCCGATATGAATTGGTCCGTACTCCAGCAGGATGCTCCCGGTATTCGCCGCCTTCAATTCGAGGCTGAAGGATCACTTCTCAGTTTTAAGGAGGTGATTCGGTTTTGGCAAGAATGGCCTGAATTTCGCAGCTGGTATTCTTACCAGCTCGCCCAGGCGCCCTTTCCGGCCTTTTTTTGGGAACATCCCCCGCTAACTGTCGATCGCCTGAGCCAGCCTTACGAAGTCATACTTCTTGATAGCCCGGCCCTGGCTCGTATTCAGGCAGATCCTAGCCCGTTCCTTGCCTTTTTCCGCCATGAGGATCCCATGCCAGCGGTGGCAGACTTTGCCAGCCTGGGCAAGGATGCTCAGCTCATTGTCCCAGCTCCGTCCGCTCCTTCTGCCGTCTATCCGCACATAGCCACCTTTGCCCGGCAAGCCCTACCTGATCAACAACAAGCGCTCTGGCAGAGGCTGGGAGACCTGATGCAACAGCGCGTAAACCATACCCCACTCTGGCTCAGCACCTCGGGCCTTGGGGTGCATTGGCTGCACCTCCGTCTGGATACCCAGCCGAAGTACTACCAGCATCGGGCTTATCGAATCTGGTAACCTCCCCCCCCACAAACCACCTACCCACACCCCCCACTACCTCACCCCGCCGCAGCAGACCGAGACG